>CAZNXR010000017.1:0-14286 GCA_964576815.1 uncultured Caulobacterales bacterium
TCGTTCGCATCGACTATCGCATCGGCGGCCGCGCCAAGGCGGAAGAGACCTTCAGGAAGTATATTGACGAAAATCCTGACGAAACCGACCTCAAATTCGCTCTTGGCTCCTTCCTGCGCGAACAGAAGGACAACGCCGCGGCGGAGAAGGTCTATGAAGGCGTCGCCGCGCGCAAAGGGGCCGAGCTCGACGAAGTCTTGCGCGCGCGCAACGAAATCGCTGCGATTCGGATCACCGAAGGCAAGAACGCCGACGCCGAGGCCATCATCGCCGAAATTCTGACCAAGGATCCAAAAGACTCCGGCGCGTTGTCGAAGCGCGCGGGCTTTATGATCGACAAGGGCGACATCGACGCGGCGATCGGCGACCTGCGAGTCGTCGTCAACGACAGCCCTGACGCCTGGGGGCCGCGCCTCCTGCTCGCCTCCGCCTATGAAAGACAGCGCGATTTCAATCTCGCGGAGAGCGAATTCGCGCGCGCGGTCGAGGCCGCGAAGCGATCTGCGCGTCCTTCCAATCTCTTCGCGCGCTATCTCATTCGTCAGGACAAGAAGGATCGGGCGGCGAAAGTGTTGACGGACTCGCTCGGCGTCGAACCCCGCGATGAAGAGAACCTCAAGCTGCTCGCCGCTTTGCGTCTTGAGCAGCAAGACTGGCGCGGCGCAGAGGAGGCGGCCAAAGCGCTCGCCGAGGTCAACAAGGAAGACGCAGTCTCCAGCAGCATCCTCAGTGCGGCTTATGCGGGCCTTAAGGATTACACCGGCGCCATCGACGCGCTCACGACGGAGAACGAACGTCGTCCCCTCGACGCGCGCCCGCTCGCCAATCTCGTTCAGGCCTATGTGAACGCCGATCGCGTGCCCGAAGCTGAAGCATTTCTGGCGGAGACCATCGCAAAGAATCCGCCGGCCTATGACGCGCGGATTCTCCTCGCGCAGGTTGAGCGTCAGTCGAGAAAATCGGCCAAGGCCCTGGAGACGTTGAAGGGGGCCGTCGCCGGCGATCCGCTTCGGCCCGAAGCTTACGAACTCATGTACAACATCTATGCGGGTGAAGGACGCCGCGCCGAAGCGGGCGAGGTGATCGAGCAGGCGCTGTCGGCGATCCCGAACAATGACGGCATGCAGATCCTCAAGGCCGACCAACTGATCGCGGAGGGAAGATTCGACGACGCGATCACGCTCTATGAAGCGATCCGCACGCGCCGTCCGAACGACCTTATCGTCGCGAACAATCTCGCCAGCCTTCTCTCCGAGCGCAACGACTCGGCGAGCCAGACGCGCGCCGTGGAAGTCGCTGCGCCGTTGAAGGGAGCGGAGAATGCGTTTTTCCTCGACACCTATGGCTGGGCGGCCTGGCGCGCCGGCGACAAGGCTGCGGGCCTGGCTGCGCTGGAAAAGGCGGCCGCGGCTGCGCCCGGCGTCGCCGACATTCGTTTTCATTTCGGCGTCGCGCTGATTGAGAGCGGCGAAATCGAGCGTGGGCGCAAGGAGCTGGAAGCGGTGATCGCGGCGCCAAGCGCTCCTTCGGCGCGCGTCGCTGAGGCGCGCCGGCTGCTCGCTCAGTAGCGCGCGCCGCCGCGAAAACCGGTCGCTGGAAGAGGTCATGTACGAAGAGTTCTACGGCCTGACGGAAAAGCCGTTTTCGATCCAGCCGGACCCTTCCTTTCTCTACTGGGGCCGCGGGCACCGGCTCGCCTATGCGATGCTGGAATACGGCGTCGTCAACCAGGCGGGCATCTCCGTCATCACGGGCGAAGTCGGCTGCGGGAAGACGACGCTCATTCATCGCCTGCTCGAACAGCTTTCGGACACGCATACGGTCGCGCTCCTTTCGAATATTCAACAGGGACGCGGCGATCTCTTGAGCTGGGTGCTCATGGGTTTCGGCGAACCTTTCGCCGGAAAGACCCATGTCGAACTGTTCGCGCAGCTCCAGCAGTTCTTCATTCGCGAATATTCGAGGGGCAAGCGCGCGGTCCTCATCATCGACGAAGCGCAAAATCTGTCGGTCGATATGCTCGAAGAGCTCCGCATGCTCTCGAACATCAACGCGGGAAAAGACCAGCTCCTCCAGCTCATTCTGGTCGGCCAGCCGCAGCTTAAGGATCTGCTCAGCAGGCCGGACATGCTGCAGCTCGCCCAACGCATCGGGTCGGATTTTCACCTGTCGCCGCTGTCTCGCGACGAGGTTCACTCTTACATCGATACGCGGCTGACGATCGCCGGCGCGCGCCGGCGCATTTTTTCTGACGCCGCGAAGGACCTTGTCGCCGAACAATCGCGCGGCGTCCCCCGCGTCATCAACATCATCGCGGACACGGCGCTGGTCTACGCCTTTTCCGCGCAGGATGACGTCGTCGGAGAAGAGACGATCCGCTCGGTCATTCGGGACAAACTCGACTACGGGGTGTTCGGCCTCGCCACCAGCCCGAATGTCAAGCTCACGGAATGGCGCGAGCCGCGTGCGGCGGCCGGGTTCATCCGGGAGGCCCCGGTCGAACTGAAACGCGCGGGCGAATCGCCGCCGGGCGAGGCTTCGGCCCGCATCACGCGCAGCATGGGGGTAAGGCTCGTCGCGGCGGAGGCGGCGCCCGCGATCGCGGAAGCGGCGGCGCCGATCGGCGGGCCTTCGCTTTATGCGCATGCGGAGTATTCTACCGCGACGGCGTTTCCGGATCCGGAGCCGGCGGCATATCCGGACAGCGAGGACCGCGCCGCGCGTCCGCGACTTGCCGAGGTCGCTGCAAGCCCTGTCCCGGCGGCGGACTTTCTGAAGCAGGTCGGGATCGTCATTGTCGGCGGCGATCTCGCCGTCGCTGAGTCTCTCAACTCGCTTCCTGACGGCGCGGCCTTCGTGATCGCTGCGGCGGCGGAGGAGCCGGGCCTGTCTGCGGCGAAGGAGGCCGGCGTCAACATCGTCGAAGTCGCCGACAGCGGCGGCGGCGGGCGTTCGCGCAATGCGGGATACCGCAAGCTTAAAAAAGAAAACCCCGACCTCCGCTACGTCCAGTTTCTCGATTGCGGCGCAATGCTCGCGCCGGGCTGGCTCGATCAAGCGGAAAAATTCATGGCGCGACGTCCGGAAGTCGCTGCGCTCGAGGGACGCACGGCGCTGAGTACCAGCGGCGCGACGTTGCTCGACCGCGTCAGCACCTCCATCAGCACCGCTCCGCCCGGAGAAATTCAGGCCGCAGGACCCCTAGCGCTTTTCCGCACCGACGCCTTCGAGCTTGTCGGCGGTTTTCGCACGGACATCGACGCCGACGCGACGGCCGATCTCTGCATCCGACTACGCCGGCGCGGCGCTCACATTTGGCGCAGCGACCAGCCCATGGCCTTTATTGAACCGAAACGGCTGACGCTGAAGACTTGGCGGCGAGAAGCCGCCCGCCGGGGCTTCGCTTACGCCGCGGGCGCGGCGCTGCACGGCGCGCCGCCGGAGCGGCTTAATGCGCATGAGCAAGCCCGGGCTTTCTTCTGGGGCGGCTTCGTCCCTGCGCTGGCGGCGCTCGCCGCGATCGTCATGGCGCTCGCCTCCGGGGCGCTCGGCGGCGATGCGCCGATCGGCGTCGTTGCGGTCGTCACCGGCTTCATCACGGTCTATGCGCTGAAGGTCGCCGTGACGGCCATTCGTTCCGACGCGCCGGGGGTTCCCGCCTGGCCCTACGGCTTCTTTACGACTCTCGGCCATTTTTGGGAGTTCTCGGGCGTTTTGAAATATTGGTTCGGCGGGCCCGCCGCGTCCGGGTCGAAAGGAAAGGCGCCCCGTTAGCGGCGCCCGGCGGCGGATCTAATCGGAGAGTGCGGCGCGATGACGCTCGCCTATCTCATCAACCAATATCCCGGCATCAGCCATACCTTCATTCGCCGCGAGATCGAGGCGATGGAGCGTCGCGGCGTGCCGGTTTCGCGCTTCGCCGTCCGGTCCTCTGCACACGGATTGATCGCCGCTGAAGACATCAGCGAGGCCGCACGCACAAGACGCATCGTCGGCGCGCCGCTCGCCGCGCTCGCTGGAGCGATCGCGGCGAGCGCGTTCTTGCGGCCCTTGAGCGCGGCCGCCGCCCTGGCGGACGCGCTGCGATTCGGGCTCGGCTCGGACGCCGGATTGTTCCGCCATCTCGTTTATTTCGCCGAAGCGATGGCGCTCTCGGACTGGCTGCGCCGGGAGAACATCGGTCATATCCACGCGCATTTCGGCACCAATTCGGCGACGGTTGCGACGCTCGCCGCGCGCATCAACGGCGCCGGCTTTTCAATGACTGTGCATGGTCCCGAAGAATTCGACCGCGCGCCGAAGATCGCGCTCGCCGAGAAAATCCGCCGCGCGGCCTTCGTCGCCGCCGTGTCGAGCTACGGCCGCAGCCAGCTCCGCCGCCTCGTCGAGCAGGAACATTGGGCGAAGATCGTCATTGTTCCTTGCGGCGTCGACGCCTCTTTCTACGCAGGCGAACCGACGCCGGCCGCATCCGCCGACCGGTTCGTCGCGGTTGCGCGGTTGAGCGAGCAAAAAGGCATTCCGACACTGATCGAGTCCTGCACGCTGTTGAAACGGCAAGGCCGCCGCTTCACCCTTACGATCATCGGCGACGGCGAGCTGCGCGGCCCGATCGAGCGGCAGATTGCGCAAAGCGGCCTCGGCGCCGAGGTGACGCTCGCCGGCTGGAAGACGCCGGACGAGGTGCGCCGCGCGATAGAAGACGCCGGTGTTTTCGTTCTGCCGAGTTATGCTGAAGGCTTGCCCGTCTCGATCATGGAAGCGATGGCTCTCAGCCGCCCCGTGATCTCGACTTTTGTCGCCGGCATTCCCGAGCTCGTCATTGAGGGCGAGAACGGCTGGCTCGTCCCCGCCTCGGACGCCGAGGCCCTCGCCGCCGCCATGGCGGAGGCGATCGAGACCCCGCTCGGCCGGCTCACGGAGATGGGGCGCAACGGGCGCCTGCGCGCGCTGGCCCGGCATGACGCCGATGCGGCGGCGGCGGTGCTGGCGGCGGCGTTCGACCGCTTCACCTCGGGATCGCGCGCATGATCGCGCTTCTCTCAATATTGCTGGCGGCGGCCGGCGTCGCCGTGTTCGCGATCGTCATCTTCTTCGCGGTCGAGATCGCCGCGAGTTTCTTCCTCCGCGCGCCTGAGGCGCCGCCGGACGGCGCCCGCGGACCGATCGCCGTCGTCATCCCGGCGCATGATGAGGCGGCAGCCGTCGGCGCGACTGTCGCCGCCGCGCGCGCGCAGCTAGCCGGCGGCGATCGCATTCTCGTCGTCGCCGATAATTGCACAGACAATACCGCGTCGGCGGCGCGCGCCGCGGGCGCTGAAGTCGCCGAGCGCCAGGACGCCGCGCGGCGCGGCAAGGGCTACGCGCTCCAGCACGGCGTCGATCGGCTGCGAGAGGCGCCGCCAGAGACGGTCGTGTTCCTTGACGCCGATTGCAGCGCCGCGCCAGGCGCGATCGACCGTATCGCCCGGCGCGCCGTCCTTCGCCGGCGGCCCGTTCAGGCCCTCTACCTCGCTCGGCCTGCCGCGGAGGCAGGACCCGCCTCGGCGGTCTCCGCCTTCGCCTGGCTCCTTCTCAACCGTGTACGGATGACCGGCCTGCAAAAGCTCGGCGGCTTTTCTCGCCTGACCGGTTCAGGAATGGCGTTTCCATGGGCGCTCGCCGCGGAGCGGCGCTTTGCGACCGGTGAAATCGTCGAAGACCTGGCGATGACGGTATCGCTGATCGGCGAGGGGACGCCGCCAGTTCTTGATACGGGCGCGGTTGTCGAAAGCGAGCTTGCGCGGTCCAGGTCCGGGGCGGCGACCCAGCGCGCGCGGTGGGAGCTTGGCTCGCTCCGGCTCGCCGCCCGGCAGGCGGGCGCCCTGTTCGCGAGGGGTCTTGGGGGCGATTGGCGCGCGCTCCTGATGGCGTTCGACCTCCTCGTGCCGCCGCTGACGGTGCTCGGCGCCGTCATCGTTCTCGGATGCCTTGTATCAATTCCATTTGCGCTCGCCGGCCGCTCGGCGCCGCTCGCGCTTTTCTGGAACGCAGGGCTCCTCTTCGCTGTCGCGATCGCGGTCGCCTGGTTCGCCTACGGACGAATGGTGCTGCCGCTGCGGACGCTGGCGGGTCTTGGCGACTATCTGCTCGGCAAGCTCCGCGTCTATGGCGGCGAGGGCCGGGAATCCGCCCGGCGCTGGACGCGCACGGATCGCGGCGAGGGGGAATGACGCGCGCGGCGGGTTTTGTTACGATCGGTCGCAATGAGGGCGAGCGCCTCATCGCCTGTCTCGAGTCCTTGAAGGCGAGCGGCGGCGGTCCGATCGTCTATGTCGATTCCGGATCGACCGACGGCAGCATCGAGGCGGCGCGCGCGCGCGGCGCTGATGTTGTGGCGCTCGACCTGAGGACGCCGTTCACGGCGGCGCGCGCTCGTAACGCAGGCCTTGCCCGGCTGAAGGCGATCGCGCCAGCGCTGGCTCTCGTTCAGTTCATCGACGGCGACTGCGCGTTGGCGCCGGACTGGCTGGCGAAGGCGGTCGCCTTTCTCAACGCCCATCCTGACGTCGCAGTGGTGTGCGGGCGCCGGCGTGAGCGTTTCCCCGAGGCCGGTCTCTACAACCGGCTCTGCGACCGCGAATGGGATACCCCGGTCGGCGAGACCCTCGCCTGCGGCGGCGATGCGCTGATGCGGATAAGCGCGCTTGAGGGCGTTGGCGGCTATCGCGACGACTTGATCGCCGGGGAAGAGCCGGAACTATGCGTCCGGCTGCGGGCGAAGGGTCATCGCATCCGTCGCCTCGACGCCGAGATGACCCTTCATGACGCCGCCATGACGCGCTTCGGCCAGTGGTGGCGCCGAAGCGAACGCGCGGGCCATGCGTTTGCAGAGGTGTCCTATCTTCACCGGCGTTCGCCATTCGGCATCTGGGCGGCGGAGACCCGCCGCGCCTTGATGTGGGCGGGCGCGGGCCCGGCGGCGGTCCTGCTGGCGGTCGCCGTTTCGCCGCTGATGGCCGCCTTGTTGTTGCTCTACCCGGCGCAGATCGGGCGTCTTTACGCCCGCTATGTCCGCGAAGGCGACGACGCGCTCCCGCGCGCCGCGTTAACCGTGATCGGCAAGTTCGCCGAGGCGAAGGGGGCGGTCAGCTTTTACGTTGGGCTTATCGGCGGCGCCCGCCGACGGCTGATCGAATACAAATGAAGGCGCCGCAATTGCACGCAGGAAAACCGGTGCGCGGCGTGCTAAGGACGCCGCCGGCACATTAACGACGAGGCGTCAGCTCCACCCGTGTCTTATATTGAAATTAACGATCCCCGTTACGGTCAGTTCGACGCCGAGTCGCTTCGCAAGAAGGGTCTCGAACTGCGCGAGGCCTATCAGAACGCCGCGCCGTTTCCCCACATCGCCATCGACGACTTTCTGCCGGCCTCGATCCTCGATCTCTGCCTCGCCGAGTTTCCGACGAAGGCCGACCCCGACAGCCGCACGTTCGACCGCGATCAGGAGCGTTTCAAAACGAGCTTCAACCCCGATTTTCTCACGCCGGCCGTGCGCGCGTTCTTCTACTCCCTCAATTCGAGGCCCTTCTTGCAGTTCCTGGAAAACCTCTCGGGCATCAAGGGGCTGATCCCCGATCCGTTCTTCGTCGGCGGCGGATTTCACGAAACGCGGGAGGGCGGGCATCTGTCGGTCCATGCCGACTTCAACCATCACAAGCTGATGGACCTCGAGCGACGGCTCAACGTGCTCATCTACCTCAACCGCGACTGGCGTCTTGAGTATGGCGGCGGGCTCGAACTCTGGGATGAAAAGATGGAAAGGTGCGTGCGAGCGATCGAGCCGGAATTCGGCCGCTGCGTCGTCTTTTCAACGACCGGCGACAGCTATCATGGCCATCCTGCGCCGATCGCGCATCCGCAGAAAACGCCGCGCCGATCGATCGCGCTTTACTACTACACCGCGACATGGACGGAAGAATCGCGCGCGAAGACGACCCAGTTCCGCGCCCGGAAAGGCACGACAGATCAAGCAGATTGGCGCGTTCGCCGCGAAGAGCTGCTGACGGAATACTTGCCGCCCGCCCTCGCACGTCCGGTGATCCGGACGCTTCGCAAGCGCACCAGGACGAACGACAAAACCCCGCCGGCGCATTAACGGCGCGTGAACGATCCGGCTTGAAGTTTATCGCATTGTGCAACGTGCCGTTTAGGCGGCGTTGCCGGATGTCTAACCGCCCAGTGCGAATTTGGCGCGCGCTTTCAGCGCGGCGTTGTTGATTGGCGGGCATCAATTTCATCGGACGGGAGACGCGCCGGCCGCATCGGCGCGCTTTCCTAACGGATGCTTAAGGGCTGGGTGCGCGCTTGACGAAGAACACTGCTGCGATATTGGCCGATATCATCAATCCTGACGCCGTTCGCGGGACCGCCGCATCGCCGACGCGCGGCCGGCGCCGCGCCGATGGGCGCGCCGCGGCGCTGAAACGCGGCGCCGGCGTCGGCGTTCTGGCCGCCATGATCGGCGCGCAGATCGCCGAAGACGCCTTGGCCGGTTCGGACGACCATCGCAGCGGCGGCTTTGACCGGCTGTTGTCGCGCGGCCGCATCTGCGCAGGCCGCTTCGGCGCGCAAGCGTCAGAAGCCGGCGGCGCGAGCGAACTTCAGGGCGCATTTGCCGATCCGCATGCAAATCATTTTGGACCGGCGCGCGCTCCGGGTCTCTCCGCTGACGGCCCGGTTATCTTCAATCCTGCGGATGAGTTCCGCCTTACCGCCGACGAAGCGCCGCGCATGGGCGTTCATCAGCGTTTCGGCCTCTTTCAGGGGCGTGAATTTTCAACGCCGCGCGGGCGCAACGCCGAAGTCATTTCCGATCCGGCGCGCGCCGACGACCACACGGGCGCCGGCCATGGCGCCGCGCCGGCTCCGCGCGGGAATCAGCCGCCCGGCGGACATGTAGGCGGCGGACATGCCGGCGGCGGACATTCCGGCGGGAACGGCGCTGATCCCGCGCCGGTCACGCCGGTCAACAACACCGGCGGTCACGCCGGGCATGGAAGCGGCGCGCCGCAGCCGCTCGATGCGGCGATGCAAGCCGATCATAACGCCGTCATGGCGCTCGTGCCGGTGTCGGGGGCGACGCATGTCGCCGTCAGGAACGGTTCCTGGTTCGACCCCGCGACCTGGGCGAACGGCGCCGTTCCGGGCGAGGGCGCGCGCGTCCTCATCCCCGACGGCGTCGCGGTCGCTTATGACGGCGAAAGCACGGTGTCGATCAAGACGATCCGCGTCGACGGCGCGCTCGACTTCGCGACAGAGCGCGACACGTTTCTCGAAGTCGACACGCTGGTCGTCGCCGACAGCGGCGCGTTGACGATCGGGACCGAAGCCGATCCGGTCGATCCGGACGTGCGCGCCGTCATTCAGTTCTCGGATAACGGCCCGATCGACGTGAACTGGGATCCGCGGCTGCTTTCGCGCGGGCTCGTTTCGATGGGCTCGATCGAGATCAACGGCGCGGAGAAAGAGACGTTCCTCAAAGTCGCCGTCGATCCGATGAAGGGCGATACGACGCTGACGCTGGAGGCGCCCCCGGAAGGCTGGCAGGTCGGCGACAAGCTGGTGCTGACGGGCACGCATCTCGTCTCGACAAGGGGCACGCCGCAGGGCGCGCCGGTCACCGTCGACACCGAGGACGAAGAGCTCGTCATCACCGCGATCAACGGCAACGTCGTCACGCTTGATCGCCCGCTTCAATATGACCACGAGGGCGCGCGCTCCGACCTCAAAGCATATGTCGCCAATTATTCGCGCAACATCGTCTTCGAGACCGAGAATGCGGACGGCCTGCCCGTCCATCAGCGCGGCCATGTGATGCTGATGCATTCGAACGACGTGACCGTGCGCTTTGCGGAGTTCACCGACCTCGGCCGCACGGACAAGTCCGAGCGGTCTTTTGACATTTCGGACCTCAGCGGCGTGGCGCCGGATTCCAATGTCAGAGGCCGCTACGCGCTGCACATCCACCGATCCGGGGTGGACGATCAGGCCAATCCCGTCATCGTCGAGGGCGCGGCCGTCTGGGGCTCGCCGGGCTGGGGCTTCGTCCATCACGATTCAAACGCGATCTTCGCCAACAACGCCGCCTATGACGTTTTCGGCGCCGCCTTCGTCGCCGAGACCGGCAATGAGACCGGACGCTGGTCCGGCAACATCGCCATCAAGTCGCTCGGCGTCGCGAACGCCGTCAAGGACGGCGACGACGTCAACGCATTCGATCTCGGACGTACCGGAACGGGCTTCTGGTTCCAGGGCCGGCTGGTCGAAGCGGTCGACAACGTCGCCGCCGGCGTGCCGAGCGGCGCGGGCTTCACCTATTTCCACCGCGCACCGGCGTCGGATCTCATTCCGGTCGACGCTTCGACGGTCGATCAGGGCGACGCCTTACGCTATCTCGATCGCGTCGACGCCAACATCCCGGCGATCTCGATTTTCTCCGGCAATGAAACGATCGCATCCCAGATCGGCCTCGAGGTCATCAAGGCCAATCCGCGACAGGGACACGGCGTTCGCTCCGTGATCGACGACTTCACCGCCTGGGAGGTCGAAACCGGCGTTCACCTTCAGTATACGGCGCACTACACTTTCACCGGCTTAGATCTCGTCGCAAGCGATTCGGACGGCGCGCGTCCCACGCGCACGAGAGGCGTCGTCCTTGATCCGAACGTCGTCGACATCGTCATTAACGGCGCTGCGATCGACGGATTCCATGTCGGCGTCGACCAGACGAAGAACGCCAAGAATGCGCTGGCCTTCCTCAACAGGAGCGGTGAGTTCGAATATGTCTACATCGACGTCGAGGTGACCGGCGCGCGTGTCGATTTCACCAACCGCAGCCGCCACGACCGCTTCCTCGACGGCGACGACCTCGTCGATGGACGCCTGTCGCTCGACGCGGCGGACCGCTTCGCCTTCGGTAGAAGCGGCGCCCGCCTCGACGGCGTGATCTATGACTCGATCGGCGCGCGCACCCTGTCTCCGGTATGGGACCCGAATACGATCAGCCGCTCGGAACTGCGCGGCGCGATCGAAGCGAACGGGATATGGACGACCGCCGGCGGCGCGCGTGTGACGCTGGTTGAGGAGTACATCGCCGACCGCGCCACCGGCGTCGTCGAAAAGGTCGGCCTTTTCGTGACGATCCCGGATCGCTTCGGCCTGCCGGAGAACTGGACCGATAACGGCGTTCTCAACGCGTCGAGCCGCGCGCCGATCGCCGGCGCCGACTTCGCGTCGGTCAGCGCGGGCGATTCCGTCACCATCGACGTGCTCGCCAATGACCGCGATCCCGACGGGGACCGCATCAGGCTTGACGGCCTTTTCTCAGAACATGGGCGCGTCGTCGCCAATGACGATGGAAGCGTCACCTATTTCGCCGATCCCGGGTTTTCCGGCGCGGATACGTTCTACTATTTCGTGCAGGACACGAACGGCGACATCACCAAGGCTGAAGTCACGGTGACGGTCGAGATCTAAGCCGCCCATTCGGCGCGAACGGCCGGGTCCTGCTCGCTTTCGAGTAAGGTCGCGCGCCGTTCAGTCGCCTCGTCCGGCTGCAGACGCCGGAGCGCCCAGACAGCCGCGCCGCGCACGAGCGCGGAAGGGTCGCGAAGAAGGTTGCGCGCCGACGCCGCCAGATCGCCCGCGCCGGAATTGCCGATCGCGATCAGCACATTGCGCACGAACCGGTCGCGCCCCGTGCGCTTGATCGGGCTGCCCGAGAAGCGCGCGCGAAAACTCGAATCGTCAAGGCCCGCCAGCTCGGCGAGGTCGGGCGCGTTGAGATCGCCGCGCGCGTGGAGCCGCGCCTCCTGCGCAAGGCTCGCGAATTTATTCCACGGGCAGACGGCGAGGCAGTCGTCGCAGCCATAGATGCGGTTGCCGATCTTCTCGCGGAACTCGGCCGGGATCGGGTCCTTGTGCTCGATCGTCAGGTAGGAAATGCAGCGGCGCGCGTCGAGCTGATAGGGCGCGGGGAACGCCGCCGTCGGACAGATGTCGAGGCAGCGCCGGCACGCGCCGCAATGGTCGGCTTCCGGCGCGTCGGGCGCGATCGTCAGCGTCGTGAAGATGGCGCCGAGAAAGAGCCATGATCCGTGCGTCCGGCTGACGAGGTTCGTGTGCTTGCCCTGCCAGCCGAGGCCGGCGCGCGCGGCGAGCGGCTTTTCCATCACCGGCGCAGTGTCGACGAAGACTTTGACGTCCCCGCCCATCTCCGCGACGATCATTCGCGCCAGCGTTTTCAGCCGCTTCTTGACGACGTCGTGATAGTCGCGCCCGCGCGCGTAAACTGAGATCGCGCCCTTGCGCGGCGCGCCGAGGAGCGCGAGCGGATCGTCCGCCGGCCCATAGTTCTGCCCGAGCATGATGACCGACTGCGCGTCCGGCCACAGCGCGCGCGGATCGGCGCGTTCGCGCGCGCGCACCGTCATCCAGTCCATGCCGCCATGGCGCCCGGCGTCCAGAAATTCGGCGAGCCGCGGCGCCGTCGCCGGGGCCTCCGCGCTGGTGACGCCGGCGGCGTCGAACCCCGCTTCGCGCGCGAGCGCCTTGACGCGCCTTGCGAGCGCTTCGGGCCGCGTCATCAAAAGTCCGGGTCGGCGTAATGGGCGGGCGGCGCCGCGCCGTCGAGCCTGTCGGCGAGGATCTGACGCATCGCCGGGCGCGACTTCATGCGCGCGTACCAGTCCTTCGCTTCGGGAAAATCCGACCACGGAATAAGGCCGAAATAGTCGTTGACGGAGAGCGACGCCGCGGCTGCGAGATCGGCGAGGGACATCCGGTCGCCGGCGATCCAGCGGCGCCGTTCGAGCAGAAATCCGAGATAATCGAGGTGCCAGACGATCGCCGCCGAGAAATCGCGGATCGGCTCGGGATCGCCCCATCGCCGTCCGCGCCCGCCCAGGATGCGCGGGCGCGCGATCAGCGCCGTCGCCTCGCGATCGAATTTTTCGAGATACCAATGGCGCAGGCGCCGGGTTTCCGCGCGCCCCGCCGAGGTGGCGGGCAGAAGCGGAATCTCGCCATAGGCCTCTTCGAGATATTCGGCGATGGCTTCAACCGGCGCGACCGCAATTTCGCCCCCCGTCGGCGGCTCATCGATCAGGATCGGCAGCGTGCGCGCCGGATTGAGCCTTGCGACTTCGGCGTCCTCATCGCCCGGCCGCGTCTCGACGAAGCGCGCGGAGAGTCCCTTTTCGGCAAGCGCAAGGCGCACGAACCGGGTCTGAGGATCGAAGGCCTGTCCAAGAAGGGAACGCATGGTCCTCAAGCGCCGGGCGAAAAAGTGGCGCTACCGGTTTTTCGCAACCCGGCGCGACCGCGGAAAACGACAACGGCGGGCGATCTGTCTTGTTCGACCGCCGTTCTAGGCTCTTAGCAGCTTCGCCGCTGATTTCGAGCCGGTTCGCGCGCCGCGTTGCGGCAGGGCTCTTGCGACTTCCGCGGTTAACGACGGCGCTCCCGCCAGGGCGCGCGCCGGAATGGCACATCCGGAAAGGCGCATGGGGGCCGGGGCGGCGATGAATCGGGACGGTTACCGCGACAGCGAGAGAGAGGCTGAGTGGCGCGCGCCCGCGCCCGCCGCCCGCGCCGCCGCGATCTTGCTATACGGCTGGCGCAACGCGACAAGCGCGAGCCTGATCGCGCTCGCCGCCGCCTTGCCTGCGGTTCTTGCCGCGCTCGCCGCGCCGGCGCTGCTTACGCTCTCTTCGACCGCCGAAATCCTCGCACCCGTCGCAGAGGCGCGGGCGCTGGCGAGCGGCGGGGAAAACCTGTTTTCGGCGCCATCGCCGTTCGACCTCTCCCTATTGCTCGCCGCCGACTTATTTTTTGAAGCGCCGGGACGCATCCATCTCGGCGCAAAGGCCTTCGCCGCACTGATCGCCGCGGCGGCGATCGGTCTTTTCGCGGCGGTTCGCTTCTCCCTCGCGCAGACAGCGCTCATCACGGCCGCGACCGCCGCATTTGTCGCGGCGCCTTTTTCGGGGCCGCCGGAGGCCGCGCTCGCTCTGCTCGCCGCCATCTCTGTCTGCTTTCTGTGCGCGCCGGCGGCTTCCTCGCGCGCCCGTGCGCTTGGCGAAGGCGCGCTCGGCGGCGTTCTCTTGTTTGCGCTCTGGATGTCGAACGCGGCGCTTGCGCTTGCGGGCGTGTTGGCGTTGTCGGCGTGTCCGTTTCTTTCGGGCAAACGCGGCCTTTACCGCTATGGCGCTGCGTTCATGCTCCTTGCGGTCATCGCCGCTC
>CAZNXR010000018.1:0-13902 GCA_964576815.1 uncultured Caulobacterales bacterium
CGATGTCGAATTGGTAGGCCGCTTGGAAATCGATGCCGGCGGCCTTGAGCGATGCGAAGTTCACCGTCGACTGGCGCAGGAAGTTGAAGCCGTTGAACTGCGGCGAGCCCGGATCGCTGTTGCGGGTAAAGAGGTCGCAGAACTGGTTCGGGAAGTTCGCCGAGTCATAACAGTTATCGACGATGTCCTGCGCGCTAACGGCTGCGATCGCGTTTTCAATCTCAATCGTCCAGTAATCCGCCGTCAGCGAGAACCCTTCGAGGAATGAGGGCTGCAACACAACGCCGACTGAGAAGGTCCGCGCCGTTTCTTCTTGAAGGTCCGGATTGCCGCCGGTCACGCCTGAAAAGCGCGCCGACAACGGATCGGTGAACCCAGCCGGGATGCCGGCGGCGAGGCAGTTCGCCGCCCGGACAGGGCCGCGCGGATCGCCGGCCGTGATCAAAGCGTCGATCTCGCCCTGATCGCAGGGGTCGATCGGCCGGAAGAACGCTCCCTGGTCCGGCGCAAAGAGCTCATCGATGTTCGGCGCGCGGATCGGCACGGCGTAGCTTGCGCGGAAGGCGATGTCCTTGATCGGCGCCCATGTTCCGGCGACGCCCCAAGAAAAGGTCGAGCCCACCGTCGAGTACTCCGAAAACCGGACCCCGCCGCGCACCGTCAGTTCCTTTGCGAACGGAAGGTCGCGCAGGATCGGCAAATCGACCTCTCCAAACGCTTCCCATACGCTGAAGGAGCCTCCGGCGTTGTTGATCAGGCTGGCGGGATCGAACACCAGCGACGTCTGGCGAAACCCGGCGATGTCACGGATGAGCTGGCCAGACTGGCCGTCAGGCGTCGTCACCGGCAGAACGCCGATTTCGAGCGGATCGAAAATTGTCGAACTTGATTCATCGCGATACTCGAATCCGGTCGCGAAGCCGACGGAACCGCCAGGCAGCTTGAATAGCTTGTCGAAATTGCCCGAGACAATTCCGTTGACCACGAACTGCTCAAGCGTCACGCGCGTGAGGGTCGTCGTCGTAATGAAATCGACAGCCTCCTGGCTGATCGAATTCGGCCCGCCGAGGATATTCGCCGGACGGCACTGGCCGTCTCCGGGGTTGAAGGTGAAGTAGCCGAAATCGAACAGCGGAATGTCGAACGGCGTTGTCGGCGACACGGTCGATGGATCGAGGTCTGACCGGCAAACCGGGTTTCCTGCGCCGTCGGTGGTCGCATCGACCGCTGCGAAGAAGCGGTCAAGGATGACCCGGTTGCGATCCGTCTGGCGGCGATCGGTGCGGCCGTAATTTCCCGTCAGCCCATATTGGAAACCGGCGTCGTTTTCGCCCTTCAATCCGGTGACCAGCCGATAGGTGCGCGACTCATTCGTGGTGATGTTCGGCCCAAGGTCAGTCGGATCGCGCGTGACGAACAGGCCCCCCGTCGCCGCCGCGACGCCGGCGAGCTCCGTCGGAATGAAGGGATTGTCGGGCGCAATCGTCAACAGGTCATAGAAGGTGTTTAGCGGCCCGCCGAATTCGACATGCTGATAGGCCATCTTCGCATCGACGAAGGCGGTGAGGTTCGGCGTCAACTCGTAGCTTGCGCGGAAATTGCCGACGATATTCTGCAGCTCGGGCACAAGCGTGTCTGCGTCGAAATTGTCCTGGATGCCGTCGCCGCCGAACTGGTTGAAGTTTCCGACGATCAACCCGTCCTGATAGGGACGCACAGAACCGTCATCATTGACGACCCAGCAGCCGCCCAAGATGCCGAACGAACTCGAAAAGTCGAGGGAGCTGTTGAAGCCGACGAAGCTGTCCAGACAGTCATCGGTCCCGTTTCCGTTGAGGTCGAGCGCGGGCGAAGAGAAATCCCCCGGCGCAATGACGCCGCGATTGGAAGAAACCGAGAAATTCGGTTGCGGCAGAATTGCGCGCGACGGCGAGTTCGCCGCCCGGTCGATAAGCGCCAGTTCCGCAGCCGTCAGCGTCGGCGCCGATCCGAATTCGGCGGTATAATCCGCGATAAAGCTAGCAGCGTTGGGAATTGCAAAGCCGCGTGAAAAGCGACCGGCTGAGGGATCGAAGAACGCGGCGAAATTAGGCGTTGACCCTGCACTGATATCGCCGAGCTGGAACCGCCGCGCTGGATTCGGAAGGTTGCGCGCCTGCCCGTTATTACGGATGAAGTCCCTGTCGCCGTTGAAGATATCGTTGCGCTGCGAATAATCGACAGCAAGCGTGACGTTCCCACGATCGTCGGCGAAGTTCTTGCCGGCGATCCCGCTGATGGTGAACCTTTCGCCGTCGCCCTTGCTCGAAATGCCGCCTGACGCATTCACGGAGAAGCCGTCGAAATCATCCTTCAGGATAAAGTTGACGACGCCAGTGACGGCGTCCGCGCCGTAAATCTGCGAGGCGCCGCCGGTCAGGACCTCCACCCGATCGACGAGTCCCGCGGGGATCGCCGTTATATCGACGATCGCGGACCCGGCGACGCCGCCGACATGGCGCTGACCATCAATGAGGACGAGCGTCCGCTCTGCGCCGAGCCCTCGAAGATTGAGGATCGCCTGCCCGACACCAGCGGCGAATACGCCGTCGATCGATCCTTCCGCGGTCGTCGCCGTGAGGAGCGCCGGGATGTCATTCAACGTATCAACGAGGTCTGGCTCGCCCGATAACCTGAAGGTTGCAGCATCCACGGTCTGGACCGGCAACGGTTCTGTGAGGTTCGGGTCGCGTGCAATCCTGGTGCCGGTGACGACGACTTCATCGCTCGGCGAGGGATCTGTCTGCGCGAAAGCGGGCGCGGCGATAGCGATTGCTAGAATTGATGCGCCCATAAAGGCGGCGGCCGACCCGCGACGGGTCGCAAAAGAAATCGACATTGAGCCCTCCAATGACGTCGAAGCTGAAAAAACGGCCGGGTGAGCGCCGACCGTCACAGAACAGTTAACTATGAGAATCGCTGGTCG
The DNA here is from genome assembly GCA_964576815.1 of uncultured Caulobacterales bacterium. GTDB lineage: Bacteria > Pseudomonadota > Alphaproteobacteria > Caulobacterales > Parvularculaceae > Amphiplicatus. The sequence goes on from CAZNXR010000018.1 coordinate 2,966, forward strand.
GCCAGCGATTCCTTCCAAACCGCCTCGCTTGATTAGTTGAAAAAGCCGAAAATTCGCGCGTCGTTGCAATTATGCTGCACATGCGAAATGGCCAAACAAAAAAGCCGCCCCAACTTCGGGCGGCTTTCTGCTCTATTAGGAGAAACGACTACGAAGAATAGAATTCGACGACGAGGTTCGGTTCCATTTTCGCCGCATAGGGAACTTCGGCGAGTTCTGGGACGCGCACATAGGTCGCGGTCATTTTCTTCGGATCGACGTCCACGTAATCGGGAATGTCGCGCTCTGCTGACTGCAGCGCCTCAAGAACGAGCGCCATATTCTTGGCCTTGTCCTGGATCTCGATCACGTCGCCGGGCTTGCAGCGATAGGACGGAATGTTCGTGCGGCGGCCATTGACCTTGACGTGGCCGTGATTGACGAACTGGCGGGCGGCGAACACCGTCGGCACGAATTTCGCGCGATAGACGACGGCGTCGAGGCGGCTTTCAAGGAGGCCGATCAGGTTTTCCGCCGAGTTGCCGCGCTGGCTGATCGCATCGTTATAGATTTTCTCGAAGTGCTTTTCCGTGATGTTGCCGTAATAGCCCTTCAGCTTCTGTTTGGCCTTCAGCTGCAGACCGTAGTCCGAGGTCTTCTGCTTGCGCGCGCCGCCGTGCATGCCGGGGCCGGTTTCGCGCTTGTTGACCGGGGATTTCGGACGGCCCCAGATGTTTTCGCCCATCCGGCGGTCGATTTTGTATTTGGCGTTAAGGCGCTTGGTCATCGATTTACTCTCATCGGCGCGCTCCGGCGGGGAATGGATTTCCCCCACGATCTCAACGGCGGCGGCGCGCCACCCGTCATGAAGGCGGCGTCTCTAGCGGCGGGGCATTCCCCTGTCAAACCGCCGGAAACGAAAAGGCCCGGCGTCGCCGGGCTTTTCCAGAAGTACCAAGATCCTGGTTCAGGCGGTCTTGCGGCGGCGCGTGAAGCCAAGGCCGGCAAGGCCCGCGCCCATCAGCCAGATCGCGCCCGGAACCGGGATGACCGTCTCGCCAAACTCCGTGAAGTTGCTGAGGCCGGCAGCGCGAAGGCCGCTCCGGTCCCACTCGATCGTCAGCTCGCCGCCGCTGTTGTTGAAGAGGAAGATTTGCGTGTTCGCGAGCTTAAGCGCGATCCAGAGAGCGGACGTCGTGAACGAGAACATGTCCTCGCCTGAACCCGGGACATTGGTGCGGGCGCCGGTCATGAAGCTCGTACCGGCGAGGGCGTTCAGCGCTAGCGCTGTCTCTTCCGGCGAGTCCGGGTTGAAGCTGTAACGATCGGCCGTCATGTTCGACAGCATGCCCGGCGTGCCGGTCAGGCCCGGACCCATCATGTCGGTGATCGAACCGCCGACGATGCCCTGACAGGACGTCGTGCAGGTTACCGTGGCGACGCCGTCAATCGTGATGATGTTTGCACTGGCCGACGTTACGGCCGCGAAAGAAAGCGCCGCAACAGCGGCGATTAGGCGGGCAATACGCAATAGGCTGATCCCCTTATATCCATTAGCCGGTTTTTCCGGCATTAACTGGCTCGTAATGCAATCGAACCGCCACGCAAGGGTCGTTAAGAAAAAATTTAGAAAGCGCCGCAAAGTCGCACCGCAACCAGTGCGCAAAAGATACTAAGTTCATCGTTTTGGGGTCGCAACGGCTGGAGCACAACTCTCGCGGGTGTACGCCGGTTGCCGCTGGCATTCGGCGAATCTAATGCCGTAATGGCGAAGCGCCCAACAGGACCTCGACCTTATGAATCCCTTGCACCGCATCAACCTGCGCCCCAGCCTCGTGATTCTCGCCGTCGCCGCCGGCGCTTGCGGAAAAAAGGAAGCCGCCACGGCGCCTGTCCCTTCGCCCGCAGAGCGGGCGGAGGCGGTCCCCGTGGGACCGACTGAGGATCGCCGGCGCGATCCTTTCACCTATTCGAATTACGACGCCGTGCGCGTCAGCGACCTCGCGCTTGAGGCGAGCGTCCTCTTTGACGCGAAAGTCCTAGACGCCGTCGCGACGCTGACGATCGCGCGCGTCGATCCCGCCGCCGCGACGCTTGTTCTCGACACGAATGATCTCGATATCGCGCTCGTCGAAGCCGAAGCCGGCGGAACCTTTGCGCCGGCCGCGCACACGCTGGGGCCTGATGATCCGGTCCTCGGATCGAAACTGACGATCGACCTGCCCGAAGGCGCGACGAAGGTGAGGATCGCCTATCGCACGCATCCGGGCGCCGAAGCGCTGCAATGGCTCGCGCCGGAGCAGACGAGCGGCAAGAAGCGCCCCTTCATGTACAGCCAGAACCAGTCGATCAACGCGCGCTCGATGGCGCCGGTGCAGGACACCCCCGCGGTTCGCATGACGTGGTCGGCGATCATCCGTACCCCAACGGACCTGCGCGCCGTGATGAGCGCCGAGAACGACACCGGCCCGACGGACGGCGACTATACCTTCCGCATGCCGCAGCCGGTGCCCGCTTACCTTCTCGCGATCGCAGCGGGCGATATTGCGTTCCGCCCGCTCAGCGAGACGATCGGCGTTTATGCCGAGCCGGCGGTCGTCGAGGCCGCCGCCGCCGAATTCGCCGACACGCCGGCGATGGAGCGCGTCGCCTCGTCTCTTTACGGACCTTATCAGTGGGGCCGGTACGACCTCCTCATCCTGCCGCCCTCCTTCCCGTTCGGCGGCATGGAGAATCCGCGTCTTTCGTTCATGACGCCGACGCTGATCGCCGGCGACAAGAGCCTCACCGGCGTCGTCGCGCACGAACTGGCGCATTCCTGGTCGGGCAATCTCGTCACCAACGCGACATGGAGCGACGCCTGGCTCAATGAGGGCGTCACTTCCTATGTCGAGAACCGCCTGATGGAGGCGGTGTACGGCCGCGACCGCGCGCTGATGGAGCAAGCGCTTTCATTCGCCGATCTGCAGGCCGAAATCGCCGATATTGCAAAGCCGGAATTGACAAGGCTGCGCCTGCCGATGGCGCTCGATCATCCGGACGACGCCTTCACCGATGTCGCCTATGTGAAGGGACAGTTCTTCCTTCACTTCCTTGAGGAACGCTACGGACGCGACCCCTTCGACGCCTTCCTGAAGGAATGGTTCGAGACGCAAGCGTTCAAAGCCGCGACGACCGACGACTTCCGCGCCTTTCTTCTTGACGGGCTGTTGAGGGCGAACCCTGACGCGGCGAGCCTTGCCGAGATCGACGAATGGCTCGACGGCGAGGGCTTGCCGGCGACGCTGACAGCGCCGACGGCCGCCGCTTTCGAGAAAGTCGATGCGGCGCGCGCGGCCTGGCTGTCGAGCGCGGACCCCGCCTCTTCCATCGCGACCGCCGGCTGGACCGCGCAGGAATGGCTCCGCTTCATCAATGGTTTGCCTGGGGATGTGCCGGCGGGGCGCCTTCAGGAGCTTGATTTCGTCTTTGATCTGACGAACAGCGCCAACGCCGAAATCGCTTTCGCCTGGTACATGAAGGCGATCGCCGCCGGCTACGCACCGGCGCTGCCCGCAGTCGAAAACTTCCTGACGCGCGTCGGGCGCGGCAAATTCCTCTATCCGCTCTATCGCGCGCTGAAGGAGAACGGCGACCTCGCCGGGGCGGAGCGCATTTTCGAAAAGGCGCGCCCGCTTTATCACCCGATCGCGCAACGGCGCGTCGCGGAAATTCTGCAGGCGCAGAACTGACGATGGAACTGATATCGGGACCGCTGAGCCTTTTCGGCAAGAAGGTCGAGATCGCGCTTGCGGAAAAAGGGATCGCCTTCGAGCGCGTGCTCGCGCCATTCACGCAAACCGAAGGCTACGCGCCGCGCCACCCTCGCGTCCTCGCGCACAATCCGAAAGGACAGGTGCCGGTGCTTTTCGACGGCGACCTCGCGCTCTACGATTCGACGGTCATCATCGAATATCTCGACGACGCTTATCCGAGGCCGCCGCTGTTGCCGGCGGCTCCCGCTGCGCGCGCGCGATGCCGTCTCCTCGAATTATATGCGGACGAGGTCATCCTCGCGTCGATCCGTCCGCTGATGCATCGGACCGAGCCGGGCGCGCGGGGCCACGCCGACTGGGCGGCGCGGGAGGCGGCGGCGGCGCAGAGCGTCGCGGTGCTGCCAACTCACTTCGCGAAAACCGAAGCCGATCTCGCGGCGGGCGATTATCTCTGCGGGACTTTCAGCGCGGCCGACATCGCGACGTTCCTGCAATATTTCTACGCCCAGCGCCTCGGCGGTCCTTCGATGAAGCCTTTCTCGCGCCTCCTCGCCTGGTACCGGCGCGTCGGCGCGCGGCCTGCGGTCGCCGCGGTCGTCGCCGAAACGCTCGCCGCCGACACGCGCCTCTCCGCCCCGGTCGAGGGCGCGCACAAGGATGCGGTTTGACCCGACGACTTGCCGCTGAGGCATTTTGGCCCCTGACGTTGACGAGCCGCCTGATCGCGCCGACTTCTCGACCCAAGCCCTCCACGCTTATTGGGAGACAGTCCAATGCCGCAAGTTCTGGACCTCGCCGCAACCCAAGACGCCGGCTCAGAGATCCTTTTCGAGAGACGGCGGCCCGAGGGTCCGCGCGATGCCTTCGCGCTCGGCGTGACGCGGGCGCTGCGGTTCCTCGCCGACACGTTTTTCGCCAAACGCTACGGCCACCGGGCCGTCGTCCTTGAAACCGTCGCCGCCGTTCCGGGCATGGTCGGCGGCATGGCGCAGCATTTGCGCTCCTTGCGGCGGATGAAAGACGATGAGGGCTGGATCAAGACCCTGCTTGAGGAAGCGGACAATGAGCGCATGCACCTCATGACCTTCATCGAGATCGCACAGCCTTCCTGGTTCGAGCGGCTGCTGGTGCTGCTGGCACAGGGCGCGTTTTTCAACCTTTACTTCGTGGTTTACCTGTTCTTTCCACGCACCGCGCATCGCATTGTCGGTTATTTCGAGGAAGAAGCCGTCGTCAGCTACACCCAGTATCTTGAAGATATCGACGCCGGCCGCCATCCGAACCCGCCGGCGCCGCGCATCGCGATCGACTATTGGAACCTTCCTGAGTCCGCGACACTGCGCGATGTCGTTATCGCCGTGCGCGCGGATGAAGCCGGCCACCGCGACGTCAACCATCATATGGCGGACGCGCTCGCCGATCCGGCTCGTCGTGTCAGCGCGGACGCGATCAAATCCGGCTCCATCCCAGCGCAGGCGCAGCTTTAGCCTCGAAATTCCGTCAGGCTGAGATTGTTGCCGTCGGGGTCGTTGAACCACGCGACTTTCGCCTTGCCGTCGGGTGCGGTCCAGACGCCGTCTTCCGACTGGCCGAAGCCCGGATAGACGATGAATTCGACGCCCTTGCCTTTCAGGGCCTGAATGGTCGCGGCGATATCATCGACTTCGAAACCGAAGACCGTATGCGCGTGCGGCGTCCAATCGCTGATGATCGACAATCGAATGACGGCGCCGTTCAGCCCAAGAACGGCCGCGTAAGGGTCTTCAGCCAGCAGCGGCAGACCGAGCGTATCACGAAAGAATGGAAGGCTGACGGCGCGGTCCCGCGTCGCGATGATGACGACCGGCTTGGCCGAAGCGAGCGTGGTCATGATTGAATTTTCCCCGCGGTTTGCGATCCCCGATTGCCAGGATGACCGCATCCGGGCCAAGGAGCGACATGACGCGGCGAGCGTATCACCATGGCGACCTCAGAGCGACCCTCATCGCCCATGCTGCGGCGCATATTGCGCGCGATGGCGTTGACAGTCTCAGCGTGCGCGCCCTTGCGAAGGAAATCGGCGTCGCGCACCGCGCCGCCTATCAGCACTTTCCGGACAAGGACGGCTTGATCGCCGCCGTGCTCACCGATGCCTACAATGGGCTCGCGGCGCGCTGCGCGGATGCGGCGACGGACGCAAAGACTGTCGAAGCGCGGTTGCAGGCGGCGGCGCGCGCTTATTCCGATTTCGCCGCCGAAGCGCCGCAACTTTTCCTTGCGATGACCGGACCGCGCGTCAACCAGTCGGGCGCGCACAAGGAACTTGAAGCAGCGCTCGCCCGCGCATGGGGCTACATCGCACGCCCGATCGGCGAAGGCGTCGACGCCGGCTTGTTCACGCTCATAGACAAGCGCGCCGCAGCGGCGATTTTCTGGGGCGGGCTGGTCGGCGTGCTTTCGCAGACCGCGCTTGGGCGATTAAAGCTGAAAGCGACAGAACGGGCGGCGTTCATGGGCGTCGTCGCGGAACGGTTGATCGCGGCGCTGAAGGCGTAAGCGAAGCGGCTTGACTTCGCGTTCGCCCCGCCTCATGTATCCGTTGGATACTTTGAGGACGGATCATCATGCTGACCCGGCTCGCCGCGCGCCTCGACACCGCGGGCGCGAAGAAGAGAATGCGCGCCTTTCGCGAGGGGTGGCCGGCGAAAACGCGCGCTGATATCCGCTTTTTCGACACCGGCGTCACGCAATATCGCTATCGCGAGCGGGGGAGCGGGCGCACGATCGTCTTCGCCGCCGATCCGCCCGTTACGCTGGAAATGTACGACGCGCTGATCGAGACCTTCGCGCAGCGCTATCGCGTCATCGTCGTCGAACTGCCGGCGATGGGGTTTTCCGCCGCGCGCGAAAGCTACGCCTTCGGCTTTCGAGAATCCGCCGACGACCTCGCCGCGTTCCTGAAGGGCGTCGCCGGCGAGGGCGTAGTGCTCGCCTTTTCTTGCGCCGCCGGCATGGCGGCCGTCGATGTCGCCGCGCGCTACCCTGCGCTCGTCTCAGCGCTAGCCCTCATCCAGACGACCGGCTGGGAGGGTTTTCAGCGCTGGCGCGCCGCACGCGATCCGAAGAAGATTCTTGCAAAGCCGTTCCTCGGCCAGATCGCGATGCGCAAGATGGGCCGGCAGCGCGCGCCCGACTGGTTCAGGCTCGCGACCGGGAACCGGGCGATGGTCGAGCCCTTTTGTCAGTGTACGGCGGAAACGATGTCGCACGGCGCCGGCTGGCCGCTCGCCAGCGCCTATCAGCGCTATCTCGCGCCCGGCCCCTCCCCCATCGGCAGGCCGACGCAGCCGATCCTCGTTCTCTGGGGCAAGGCGGACAAAAGCCACGGGGCCGACGCCCCGGCGAACGCGAAGACGCTCGGCGGTCAGGTGCGCGTCATCGAAGTCGACCATGTCGGCCATTTCGGCGATCTCGAAGACACGCCGCTGGCCTATCGGCTCATCACCGAATGGCTCGACGCCGCGTAGGGCGGGGTTTACCCCGCCAATTTCCAGAAGATGGCGGGATGAACCCCGCCCTACGCCGTCGCGATGACGCGTTGATAATCTGCGCGCGGCGCGGAAGTTTGCGCCCATCGGCAGCCGGCGCCGTCGCACAGGCGCACATAGTCCTCGACAATCGCCGCCTGCTGCTCAAAGCCGTAATCGCGAAAGGCGCGCGCCGGATCGAGCCGGTAGCGATAGGCACGCGACAGCAGCAGTTCGAGCCCGCTGCGCCGCAGCGCCTGATACTGCCAGACATGAACAAGCTCATGCGCGAGATGCGCGCGCTCCGGCAGCGACCGCGCCTCCGCCGGCGCGCCCGGCCAGAAAATGCGCCCCCCGCGCACGACGCTGATCCGCATCAGCGCCGCATACGGATTATGCGCGCGGCCCAGAATGCGGACCGCCGAAAAATCAACCCCCGCCGCAAGCGGCGGGGGCAGGACTTTTTGCTCGGCAGGCGTCAAAGTACGAGCGGCCAACTTTATTGAAGGAAGCTGGCTCTTGCGTACTCCGCCGTCTCCTTCGCAGCCTTGTCGAGCGCGGACTTGAAGGAACCTCCGAAGAGGCCGCCCGAGATTTCGCCGCCGGTCTCTGTGCGGGCGAGTTCGGCGCCATTCTCATCGGTGTAGAGGATTTCAATCGACATCGAGCCCTTTCCGGCGATGGGCCCCAGCATGTAGCGCGCAGCGCGGCTTCCTTCATCAAGCTGGACGAACCTGTAAGTGAGCGTTACGCCGGCGCCTTCCTTGAAAGCCCCTTCCGCATAAAGACGTTTCGCGAGCTCTTCGCGGAAATAGGCGCTGTATTCGGCTTCAACCTGAACGGTATCCTGGCCTTGCGCGATTGTCAGTGCGGATGATTTGACCGCGCCGGCCGAAGGCGCGAGAACTTTGGTCGTCGCGGACGCGCAGCCGACGACCGCAAGCAGTCCGAGCGCAACGGCGATATTCAATAGACGCATGGAAGACCCCTCTGTGATGCGCCCTTGAAAATAGAGCGCTCGTGCAGCAGCGCAAGAGCGTTCATGAGCGTTCAATCCCCAAACCACCCCGCATGAAACCCGAAGGGCACGCGCTGCGGCAGGGCGACCCGGGCGACGGGGCCGCGGGCGATGTCTTTCGCGTCAAGGACGATAAACTCGGAGCCGTCTTTCGCGGCGTCATAGACGATCGCGAGGAGGTAACCCTCATCCTCGCCTGCGCCGGCAGCGGCGAACACCGCTTCGCTGGGGAAGCGCCCCTTGCCGAGTTCGCAGACGTCCGTCCGTCCGCCAGCGAGGTCGAACTTCACGATTTCGGTGCCGAGATTGAAGCCCGCATCGTCGCCGCCATGCGTCGTCACCGCATAGCCGTAGCGATAGGCAAGCCCGGCGCGTTCGTCGCGGACGCGCGGAAACTCGATCGGATGATCGTCGAGCGTTTCGCTCGTCGCCGCGCCAGTCTTGAGGTCGAGCCGGAAGCGATGGAGGTGCGCGGGGACGTCGAAACCCTTCACCCACATCTTCTCATAGCGCGCGACGTCGAGGACGACGGCGTCGCCGTCATCGAAGGCGTTGAGCGGATGGAAGACGTAGCAGCTCGGAATATCGAACCATTTAAGGTCCGCTGCGGTCCCGTCGCGCGGCATGACGCCGAGGCGGGCGGGATAATCCTCGCTCCACTTATAGGGCATCGTACCCCGCAGCGCGCCTTCCATGTCGAAGACGATGGGGAGGTCCATGAAAATGACATGTCGGCGCGTGACGCCGAAATCATGGCTCATGGTCGGCCCGCCGACCGGTATCTCCGTGGACTGAACAAGTGCGCCTGACCGGTCGAAGCGGTGATAGACGAGATAAGGCGGCATGAAGGAATAGCCGAAGCCGAGCATCTCGCCGGTCTCGGGGCATACTTTCGGGTGCGCGGTGAGCGCCGTCGTCAGCTTGCCGCCGAAATCGGTCCAGCCCTTGGTTTCCAGCTCGCCGGTGATCTCATAGGGAAAATGCGCCTCCTCGACTGCGAGGATGCGACCGGCATGACGGACGATGTTGGTGTTCGCGGTCGAGAGCGTCTTGTCCATGATGTAGGACATGTCGCCCGGCGGATGGTTGGCGCGGCGGAACGCGGTATCGACATAGCGATTGCGATACCAGCGCGCGCGGCCCTTCTCGATCCTGACGCCATGGACCATGCCGTCGCCGAGAAACCAGTGCCCGGTCGCGCCGCGCGCCGGGTTCGGCCCGGTGCGCAAGAAGACCCCCGAAAGTTCCGGCGGCAGCGCGCCCTCTACGGCGAGGTCGAACGCCTCGACCTCCCTCTCCACCGGCGCAAAATTGCCGGAGAGCCACCAGGATTTTCGCTGCGCGCCGTCGGGCATCGCTCTCTCCAATGAGACCAAGGCGTCATGCTAGCCGCTCAGGGCCTCCGCCGATACCTCCTGCCGCGAGGCCAGCGCCTGCACTGCGGAGCCGTCGAGCGGGCGGCGCACCGCAGCTGCGAATTTCTCACGATAGAGCGGGTGCTCCGTCTTCATGAGGCGATCCCACCAGGTGAAATAGAGCCCGTAATTCCAGCCAGCCTGCGCATGATGCAGATCGTGATGGGTGACGGTGGTCATCCAGTCGAACAAGGGACGGCCGTCGCGGCGGGCAGGTAAGAGTTCATAGCCGGAATGGCCGATGACGTTGCGGAGGATCATATGGGCGAGAAAGATGAAGATCGCCGGCTGCGAGACGGGAATGAAGATCAGGACCAGCGTCACGAAGACGCCATGCACCGCCGCCTCCAGCGTGTTGAAAGAATAGGCTGAGAACGGCGACGGGTTGTGGGACCTGTGGTGCAGCCGATGGACGCGGCGGAAGAGCCGCGGATGATGCATCAACCGGTGAGTCCAGTAGAAAAAAGCGTCGTGCAGCACGACGAGTATGACGACCGACGCCCAGAACCACGGCCAGCCGAGCGCGGCCGGGTCGTGGTAACTTTTCAGGACCCCCGCCTCGGTCCCGGCGATCGAGAAAAGCGCGACGCCGGCAAACACCGCGCAGGTGCGGATGGAGGCGGCGATTTCGACCGCGAGTTGCCGGCGCGGCGGCGAACCGGCGCGGATCTTCCGCTCGGCGAGCGCGCGGGCGAGAAGCACCTTTACGATCGCAAAAACGCCGAATGCGGCAAGGGCGTATCGCGACAGCTCAAATTGGAAAATGTGGATGAACCACCATCCGAACCAGTCGAGGCTGTAGGGGGCGGCAAGGACAGGCGCGTGATCCAAAGGGGGGCTCCATGGCTGAGGCCCCGCCGATATCGGTCCCCCACGCCGAGAGGTCTCCGCTAAAGTTTGAATTCCTTGCGCGTTTTCAGAAATGATCAAAGATTTCCGGAAACGCTCAGCCTTGGCCCAGCGCGCGGCGACGAAACGCCGTCGGCGTTTCGCCGGTCGCTTCCTTGAATGCGCGGTTGAACGGCGCGATCGAACCGAAACCGACCTCAAGCGCGACCTGCAGGACCTGTTTCCTCGCTTGCGCAGGGTCGGAAAGCAGCGCCTTGGTGGCGGGAATGCGCCACTCGTTGAGGAACGCGGTGAAGTTTCGATGGCCGAGTTCGCCGTTGATGAGCGCCCGGAGCTGATGCTCCGCAAGACCGACCTTCGCCGCGAGCGTCGCGACGGCGAGCCCCTCCTCCCGCCAGGCGCCTTCCGCCATAAC
>CAZNXR010000019.1:0-13254 GCA_964576815.1 uncultured Caulobacterales bacterium
ACGCAATCTCCTCATCGGCGCCTATCTTGCCGCGGGCGGGGCGGGCGGCGTCATTGGACCCTTCATGGCGAACGCCGGCGCCGATCATTGGCGCATTTACTGGGGTCTCAGCGCGATAGGCGTCGCCGCATGCGCCGCGCTTGTCGCTGCGCTTGCCGGCGATGCGCGCGCGGCGCGAGAAGAGGCTGCGCCCGCCGAGGCGGCGGCTGACGCGGTCTGGCGCACGCGCGACGCGATGCGCACGCCCGCCTTCATCATCATCGCGCTCGCGCTTACCGTCGCCTATTTCTGCGGCGTCACCGTCTCGACCTGGTCGGTCGCGCATCTGCAAAAACTGGGGGCTTCGCCTGCCTTCGCGGTCGGCATGCTGAGCCTCTACGCGCTGGCGAACGCGCTCTCGCGCGCGGCGGGCGGCTTCGCGGTGAAGCAGATCAGCGCCAAGACGCTGTTGATCGCCGCGCTCATCGGCAATGTCATCGGCATGGTTTGCCTTGCTTTCGCGACGACGCGCGAGGTCGCGGTCGCCTTTGCGCTGTTCGACGGCTTCGCCTTCGGCATGGCCCTCTTCGCAACCACCGCGCTCATCATCGACTATTTCGGGCTGAAAAATTCCCCCGCGCTGCTCGGCGCGGTCAACCTCGCCGCCACCGCCGCCATGGCAGGGCCGACGATCGCCGGCTGGGCCGCCGACCAAACGGGCGGCTTTGCGCCGATCTTCCTCGTCTACGCCGGCGGCGCGCTCCTGGCCGCCCTCGCCGTAACCGCAATAAAACCGCCCGCCCGCCCATGAAAAAAGGCGGCCCCGCGAGGGGCCGCCTTTCTATTTTGTGAGGGCTGTCGCTTAGAAGTCGAAGCGGATGCCGACCTGCGCGCGCCAGATTGACGCGTCGGTGTTGATTTGCTGCACAGCGCCGCCCGGAACGAACGACGTAAATGTGTAGGCCGTCGTCGGAAGGGAGGCCGCAGGCGTCGCCGTCGTCGGCGTCGAAGTAGCGACAATGTTCGCGGCGTAGGGGAACCGGACCTGACGCAGGATGTTCGCCTCATCCGTGAAGAAGTTGGCGAGGTTTTCGACGTCGATGAAGAAGGTCGGGCGCACTTTATTCACGATCAGCGGAAGCTGCTGTGAGTAACGGAAGTCGAGATCGAAGGTCCAATCGGACTGGAAGGCGTTCCGCGGCGCGATCTGGCCGGCGTATTTGTCGGCGCCCACCGCTTCGATGAACGAGAAGAACGCAGCCTGATCGAAGCCCGGCCCAAACGTCACGTTCGGATCGGTCGGACCGGTCGGAATATAAAGGAGGTTACGCTGCGTGCCCCCGCTCTCGAAGAAGGCTGGGTTGCGGAAGGTGAGGCTGTAGGGCTGGCCCGAGCGCGCCGAGAAGAAGAACCCGAAGGACGTGATCATGTCCGGCAGGAATTCTTCGCGCCATGTCAGGTTGGCGGTGATGTTGTGCTTGATCTCGTAGTTCGAGGTTTCAAGCGGGAACGCGCCGATATCGGACGCCGCGAGGTTGCGGAAGTTCGACAGCGAGACCGAGCTGGTTCCGGGGAAGGAGTCCTGGGCGTTCGCGTAAGCATAGCCGAACTGCACGTCGATTTCAGACGTGCGCGGGTTGAACGGCGACGCGATCTCGAAGTCCTTTGAGAAAACGCCGGACACCGAGAAGCTCTTGTCCCCCTGCAGCCCATTCGTCAGCAGAATGGTGTCGCGGCCGCCCGGCGGGTTGCCCGACGTGAAGCATGGGGCCGTCACGTTCGAAAAGCCTTCGCGGATGCCGTTGAATGTCGCGGCGCAGCCAGCAAGGAGCGGATCGACATGACGAAAGATCGGACGGCCGTCGATGCCGGTTCCGATTTCCGTCAGCGACAGATCGACAACGTCATAGTTGTTGCGGCCGCGCGTATAGATGACGTCGATTTGCGCGGTCCAGTCGTCGAGGAAGCCCCCGACAGCGCCGCCAAAATCGGTGTTGTGCGTGAAGCCGAAGTTCGAGCGGATGACCGTCGGCAGTTTCAGGTCAGGATCGATCGCGTCTGCGCGACCGTCGGCCGCCAGCGCAAAGCCCTGCGCCGCCGCCTGCAAGCAGGCCGGGATGGTCAGGTCGCCCGTCGTCCCGACATTGAGGTCGGCCGCGGTACAGGCTCCCGTAAATGCCATCGTCGTGCGGATACCGGTATTGCCGCTGAGCAGATTGCCGGAGTTCGAGAAGGCGTTCGAATACCAGACCGTCGGGTCGCCGCCGGAGAAGACGCCGGCGCCGAGACGGAACGTCGTCGAGCCCGCGAAAGTGTCGCCGGCTTCATAGGTGAGGCCGAAGCGCGGCAGCCACGCCTTAAGGCCGTCGAAGCCTTGGTCGTTGGCGAAGCCGTAGCGGTTGACGAAGCGCTGGTTGAAGAGCGGCGCGTCGCCGGACTTGTAGAAGTCGTAGCGAAGACCGATCAGCGCGGTCAGCGCATCCGTCACCTGCCAGCTGTCCTGCGCGTAGAGCGAGTGGATCGTGCGCGAGAAATTCGCCGCGGCGTCGTTGATGTCGCCGGTGAAAGAATTCTGGAAGCTGGCGCCGACCGCGCCGGCGACGTTGGTGCCGTTGAAGTTGAGGGTCGACCCGCCATTAAGCGTTCCGGCCAGCAGCGCGGGTAGGTTTGCGAACACCAACGTACCGGTGGCGTTCTGCGCAAACAGGTTGAACGTGTCCTGGCTGTCGAGATCGTAGCCGACCGTGAAGGTGTGGTCGCCCGCTGCGTAATCCGCCTTGGCGCGGATCTGGTCGATCTGGAACTCGCCGTCGTTCGCCTGCCGCGAGAAGCCGGGGCCGGCGATGACCGCGCCGGCGCCGGAACCGACAAAAACGCGCGGGATCGGGTTGCCGTCCTGCGCTTCGCCGCCGCCGACGGGGTCTTGAATGTCGTTGATGTTGGCGCGCGACGCACGAAGCTCGGTCGAGAGGTTGTCCGTCCACTGCGAGAACAGGCGCGCCGAATAGGTCTGCGAGCGCGTGCCTTGCGTGAAGAAGGTGTTGCCGAGGATCAGCTGGCGGTTGTTGATGTTTTGGTCATCCGGATTGGTCGATTGCTCGAACAGCCGCTGATAGGTGAAGGCGAGGCGATGATTGTCGGTAATGTTCCAGTCGCCGCGGGCGAGAATGCGGCGGCTGTCGCGCGGGCGGATCGACGCGATGCCGCCGGTCGGAATGCCGCGCGCTTCAAGCGCCGCGGCGATCGCATCGACTTCCGCGACCGTCGCGAACGAGGCTTCGTTGGCGAAGCCGCCGCCCGAGGGGCCGAAATCCTGCGACTCGTTTTCGATCGTTTCTTCGTAGGCGGCGAAGAAGAACAGCTTGTCCTTGATGATCGGTCCGCCAAGCGTCGCGCCCCAGTTATAGTCGCGGAACGGCGTCGTGTTGACGCTGCGGCCTTCGAGCGTCGAGCCCGTCAGCGTCTGGTTGTTGAAGACCGCGAAAGCCGAGCCCGAGAACTCATTGGTGCCCGACTTCGTGACGACGTTGAGCGCGCAGCCCGTGAACTGGCCGTACTGAACATCGAACGGCGCGAATTCGACCGAAGTCTCGCGGATGCCGTCGAACGGGATCGGGATGCCGCGGCGGTTCTGGAACCCGGAGGCGTTGAGGCCGAGCGCGTCGCCGTTACGGACGCCATCGACGGTGAAGGTGTTGAAACGGTTGTTGGTGCCGAGGCAGCTCACAGAATCCTGGTTCGTCGCGTCGATCCTGACGCGCGGGTCGATGCGGATGATGTCGCGGAAGTCGCGGCCGATCGAGGGCAGTTCCGTCAGCTTTTCAAGGCCGAACACGTTGTTCGGGCCGATAGCGAGGTCCGATTGCACGGTGCGCGAGGCGACGACGACGACTTCGTCCGCGACGCCGCTCGTCAGCGCGATGCGCAGCGTCGTGCGGTTGCCGAGATCGACGAAGACGTCTTCGATCGAGGTCGACTGGAAGCTCGTCGCGCCGACGCGGACTTCATAGGGGCCGCCGACCTCGAGGTTGGTGACCTGGAACTGGCCGTTTGCGCCGGTGCGGACGGAGCGCGACGTGCCTGTCCGGGTGTCCCTGATGGTGACGCTGGCGCCGCCGACGGGCGCGCCGGAACCGTCAACGACCGTGCCGCGCACGGATGATGTGACTTGCTGCGCCACGGCGACTGTCGGCGTAACCACGGCGGCCGTGAGCGCGGACATGGCGACGCTCGCAGCGAGAATTTTCGCTAGTTTCATGGATGACCCCAAACCCTCTGATTGAACGACAACCTCGATCCCCTGGGCGACCGGTTGTTGCGATGCGATTATCCATTGGACATGACAGGCCGGTGACACAATTCCGCATCGTCGGATTCCGTGGCCGGCCGTCACCGAGCGGCCACACTTTCAGCGCTGATAGGTCCGAAATTGCTTGGCTTCCGGACGCTCTGTGGAAAAAAGTCCGCTACATGCGATCAGGAGCCGGCATGCCGAGAATGTCGAGCACGCGGTCAAGCTGGCGGGCGAAAGCGGAAACGAGCCCAAGCCTGGCGGCGCGAACGCCGGCGTCCGGTTCATCGACGATCCGGCAGGCGGCGTAGAACGACGAAAAGCTCTGGGCGAGCCGGAAAGCGTGATCGCACAGGAAATGCGGCAACCGGCGGTCGCAGGCGTCCTTCATTGCGTCGCCGAATTGCAGCAACATGAGCACGAGGGCCCGCTCTTCCGCCCCGCCGACGGCGATCGCGCCGGCGCCCCCGGCTCCCGCCTCGGCCGCCCGGCGCAGGATCGAACGCGCCCGGACGCTGGCGTAAAGAAGGTATGGGCCTGTCTTTCCCTCGAAAGAGGTGAAGCGGTCGAGGTCGAAGATGTAGTCCGACGTCCGCGGGTTTGAGAGGTCGGCGAATTTCAGGGCCGCGACGCCGACCTTGCGCTTGACGTCCTCGGCCTCACTTTGGCTGAGGCCCTTGACGATGTCGTTCTCGGTCATGCGCTCGAACGCCGCCGTCTGCACCTGTCCGATAAGGTCGCGCAGCTTCAGAACGCCGCCTGCCCGGGTTTTGAACGGCTTGCCGTCCTTGCCGTTCATGGTCCCGAACCAGAGATGTTCGAGCCGGTCCTCCGGGAAGATCCCTGCCTTGCCGGCCGCCCGGAACACCTGTTCGAAGTGATCGCGCTGGCGTCCATCGACGACATAGAGAATGCGATCGGGATGGGCGGTCTCGCGCCGGTCGAGGATCGTCGCGAGGTCGGTCGTGCCGTACATGACGGCGCCGTCCGACTTGTAGAGGATGAGCGGCGGCAGTTCCTTTTTGTCGCCGGGGCGCGCGAGGCGCATGATTTCGGCGCCGTCGTCGATTTCGGCGAGGCCGTCCTGGCGCAGTTTTTCGATCATCGGCGCGATCAGCGGATCGGCGTCGGCTTCGCCCTTCCACCAGTCGAAGGTGACGCCGAGTTCTTCGTATTCGCGCTCGATCGCGGCGCGCGAGATCGCCAGAAAATGCTTCCACAACGCGCGATAGCCCGCGTGTCCGGCCTGCAGCTCCGCCGTCGCGGCGCGCGCCTCGGCGGCGCGCGCGGGGTCCGCCTTGCAGGCGGCGGAGGCTTGCGGATAAAGCCGTTCAAGATCGTCAAGGCTGACCGGGGCTTCGTCCGGATACGGAGCGGTGAAGCCTGCATCGAAATAAGGAAGCTCAGGGCGCTCGCGTTTCACTTCGGTGATCAGCTGACCCATCGGCAGGCCCCAGTCGCCCATATGGATGTCGCCGATGACCTTGTGCCCGGCGGCGCGGAATAGCCGCTTCAGGCACTCGCCGATTATGGCCGACCGCAGATGCCCGACATGCAAGGGCTTTGCGATGTTGGGGCCGCCGTAATCGAGGATGATCGTCTCCGGCGTTTCGGCCCGCCAGCCGCCGGCCCCGCCGGCGTTGACCCGCGCCGCGAGCGCTTCGTCCGTCAACGTCATATTGACGAAGCCGGGCCCCGCGACCGTTACGCCGGCGAATAACGGATTGGCTTTCAGGCGTTCCGCGATTTTCTCGCCGAGTTCGCGCGGGTTGCGTCCGGCGCTCTTCGCCGCGCCGAGCGCGCCGTTGCATTGGAACTGCGCAAGGTCAGGCCGGTCCGAAACGCGCACCGCGCCGAATGCGCCGTCGAACCCCTCGGCGGCGAAGGCGGCGCTCGCAAGGGCGGTCAACTCGGCGGTCAGCAGCATCTAGAGTTCTGGGAATTTAAGGCTCTTGCCGGAGCGATTGTAAATCGCCTGCTGCGGCGTCACGACAAGACCGACGACAATCTCGAAATTCGTGCCCGATGTATCTTCGCCTTTGCGCGGAATGACGATCTTGTCGATCTTCTGCCGCGTGCGTTTCACCGTACCGTCGCCGCCGAATTCCACGGGCGCCAGAAATTCGCGCTTTTCAATCACTTCGCTGTTGGTGCGGGTCACCGCAATCCAGTAGCCGTATTGGCGCTTGTCTTCGTTCGCTTTGGGGCCCCGGCCGAACGCCAGCCAGATCTCGGCCTCCGCGTCGATCGGCTTGTCCCCGACATACCGGCAGGCGAGCGAGACATTCTCGATTTCTGCGGTGTAGGCGACGTCTTCAAGCCGCTGTTCACCGGCGAACTCGACCATGCGCGCTGCATCCTGCAGGACGACAATGTTCGGGCAGGGCGCCGGATTTTTGAGCCTCGCTTCCTTGCTATTGGATGCGCATCCGGCCGCCGCCGCGGCGGCGGCTGCGGCGATAAGCGCGCCGGCTAACCCTTTGTTCATCAACGAGAACCCTTATATCGACACGGGATGCCAAAGCTCCGCCCGCTTTTCGCCGCGACGGGGCCCTGTTTGCGATGTTGGTTCTCGTAGCCGTTGGCGCCCCGGTTCGCAACGGCGGCGTCAGCCGGCGCAGGTGCCCGCGCAAAGGGTCGTGCATGTCGGGGGGAGAGAGACTGTTCGATGCCTGACGATGCCGCCCGCCCCGAGACGCCCAAACCGGACCTAACGGTCCGCCTCGCCTCCCCGCGCGGCTTTTGCGCCGGCGTCGAGCGCGCCGTGCGGGCGGTCGAGGACGCGCTCAGCCGTTTCGGCGCGCCGATCTTCGTGCGCCATGAGATCGTTCATAACCGCCATGTGGTTCGCCGCCTCGAAGCGATGGGCGCCGTCTTCGTCGAGTCCCTTGACGGCGTCCCAGCAGGGCGCCCCGTCATTTTTTCGGCGCATGGCGCGCCGAAGGCCGCTTTCGACGAGGCCGAAGCGCGGAGGCTTCTAACGATCGACGCAACCTGTCCGCTCGTCACCAAGGTCCATAACGAAGTCCGCCGTCATCTAAGCATCGGCCGCCATATCGTCCTCGTCGGCCATCGCGGACATCCCGAAGTGATCGGTACGATGGGCCAGGCGCCCGCCGGTTCGGTTTCGCTCCTTGAGTCGCTTGAGGAAGCGGCGGCCTTCACGCCGCCGGCGGACGCTCTCGCCTATGTCACGCAGACGACCCTCTCGGTCGACGACACGGCGGAGATCGTGCGCCTCCTTGAACGGCGCTTTCCCGGCATAGCAGGGCCGCGGAAATCCGATATCTGCTACGCGACGACGAACCGGCAGGACGCCGTCAAGAAAATCGCGCCCGGCGCCGATCTGGTGCTTGTCATCGGATCGCCGGCGTCATCGAATTCCAACCGTCTGGTCGATACTGCGATCAAGGCGGGCGCACGCGAGGCGCGGCTCCTAGAATCGCCGGCCGACTTCGACCTGCAAACGATCGGCGGCGGCGTGCTCGGCGTCACGGCCGGCGCCTCCGCGCCTGAAGATCTCGTCGAAGCGCTTCTGACGCGGCTTGCGGGCGCGTTCCGCCTGCGCATAGAGACGGTCGATAGCGTCCGCGAGGACGTGGTCTTCAAACAGCCGCTGATGCTGGCGAGCTGAACCCTTTCAAGGTTTGGGGCGGCCCCGCCGCCGAGGGCGCCGATGGCTGTTTACACCCATGTCAGCCGCGATGATCTGGAGGCGTGGCTTAGCGCCTATGATCTCGGCGCGCTGAAAGACTTTTCCGGCGTCGAGCAGGGCGTTGAGAACACCAACTACGTCGTCGAGATGGAGCGCGGACGTTTCATCCTGACGCTTTTTGAAAAACGCACGGCGGAGGCTGACCTTCCCTTCTTTGCGGCGGCGATGGAGCATGTCTCGGCGCGCGGCGTGCCGGCCCCGGCGCCGATCGCCGCCAGAAGCGGGCAGGTGTTCTCGCAGCTGTGCGGCCGGCCTGCCGCGCTCTTCACGTTTCTCAATGGCCGCCAGCAGATGTCGCCTTCGATCGCCGACTGCCGGGCGATCGGCGCCCTTAACGCGCGCCTCCATCTGGCGGCGTCGGGATTCGGCCCTTTGCGCGACAATGCGCTTTCGCTCGCCGGCTGGCGCGGGCTCGCTGACAGATGCCGCGCGCGCGCCGATGAAGCAGCCCCCGGCCTTGCAGCGCTGATCGACAATGAACTGGCGTTTCTGGGCGCGCACTGGCCCTCAGAGGCGCCGAAAGGGCTCATCCACGCCGATCTGTTCCCCGACAATGTCTTCTTCGACGGCGGCCGGGTCAGCGGCGTCATCGACTTCTATTTCTCTTGCACGGATTACTTCGTCTATGACCTCGCCTTGACGCTCAATGCGTGGGCGGCGGCGGGGGCGCCCTTTGACGAGGCGCGGGCGCGCGCGCTGATCGCGGGTTATGAGGAAATGCGGCCCCTGTCGGCGGCCGAAAAAGCGGCGCTGCCGGTTTGCCTGCGCGGCGCGAGTCTGCGCATCTTGCTCACACGGCTCCATGATTTTCTTCATCGCATCGACGGCGCGCTCGTGAAGGTCAAGGATCCGCTTGAATATCACGCGCTGCTTCTGCGCCATCGCAGCATCGGCGCCGCGGACTTTACGGACGGATCATGATCGATGCGTATACGGACGGCGCCTGCGCCGGCAATCCCGGCCCCGGCGGGTGGGGCGTGCTTCTCGTCGGCGGCGGCGGCGAGAAGGAGCATTTCGGCGGCGAGGCTGCGACAACCAATAACCGCATGGAGATGACGGCCGCGCTCCAGGCGTTGACAGCGACGGCGGGCCCGATCCGGATCCATACGGACAGCCAGTATCTCAAGAACGGCATCACCGTCTGGATCAAGGGCTGGAAGCGCAACGGCTGGCGCACCGCCGACAAGAAGCCCGTCAAGAACCAGGATCTCTGGACGGCGCTCGACGCGGCGACCCAGGGCCGCGCCGTCGAATGGCGCTGGGTGAAGGGCCACAACGGCCACGCCGAAAACGAACGCGCCGACGCGCTCGCACGCGCCGGCGCCGCGCAATTCATGCGATAGGGTCACACTAAATTTCGATGAGCTCCACTCATCGAAATTTGGCAAGCGCGACTGCGCGCCCGCAGCGAAGCGAGGATACCTTTCAGTGATCGGTTACGATCACTGAAGGGTGTATTAGAGCTTCGTCAGCATGTAGTCGGCGCTCGACACCTCGAACGCGCCGGGCGCCTCGACGAAGAGATCCTTGACGACGCCGTCCTTGAGGATCGCCGCAAAGCGCTTCGACCGCTCGCCCATGCCGAAGCCGCGCGCGTCGAGTTGAAGTCCCATCGCGCGCGTCAGCTCGCCATTGCCGTCGGCGACCATCTCAACGGCGCCGAACGCTTTTTGCGCCTCGCCCCACGCTTTCATGACGAAGGCGTCATTGACCGACATGCAGACGATCTTGTCGACGCCCTTCGCTTTCAGCTCCCCGGCCTTGTCGACGAAGCCCGGCAGGTGCCGCGCCGAACAGGTCGGCGTGAACGCGCCCGGTACGGCGAAGAGGGCGACGGTGCCCTTGCCGAAAACGTCTGCGCTGTTCGATTTTTGGGGTCCCTCCGGCGTTGCGATCGTAACGTCGACGGCGGGGATCTTGTCGCCTTTCGAAATAGTCATCGGGGTCTCCCTTGATTGCGTCTCATTGATGAAACGGCGCTGTGCATACGCCGCCGGCCGCGAAAACTCCACCGCAGGCCGACCGGCTTGTCAGGGCGCGCCCGACTGCCCTAGCATTCGACGATGCCGCGACAAGACCGGAAATCCGCCGGCGCCGACCGGAAAAAGAAACGAGCGCTTTCGCGCGACTATCTCGCGGGCAAACTCCTCATCGCCATGCCGAACATGACCGATCCGCGGTTTGAGAAATCGGTCGTGCTGATGGTGTCGCATGACGAGCGCCATGCGATGGGCGTCGTCGTCAACAAGCCGCTCGCCGAAGTCGAACTTGGCGACCTTCTGGAGCAATTGGAGATCGACCCGCGCAAAGGCTCAGGCGGCGAGCCCGTTTTCTATGGCGGGCCCGTGCAGACCGACCGCGGCCTCGTCATCCACTCGCTCGATTACAAGACCGCGCAAACGATGGCGGTCGGAGACGACCTCGGGGTCACGGCGTCGAAAGACATTCTCGTCGATATCGGAGGCGCGGCGGCGAAGCGTAAAGGACCCAAACGCTACCTTCTTGCGATCGGCCACGCCGGATGGGGAGCCGGGCAGCTTGAAAGCGAAATAGCGCTGAACGCCTGGTGTCACTCGGACGCCGACGCCGGCCTCATCTTCGGGGGCGACAGGCGCGATCTCTGGAACGCCGCGCTGAAAAGCCTCGGCGTAACGGCGGCGATGCTGTCGCCCGAATGGTCGCAGGCGCGCGCGGGCAATGCGCCGCTGAATTAACGCGCGCGCCGGCCGAACAATCCGCGCCGCGGGGCGCCCTTGGCGTGGTCATGTCCCGCATGGGGCGCATCGTCATTGGCCCCGTAGACCGCGCTCATCGCCGAGGCTGACGGCTGACCGAAATGATCGCCCTGCCCCATTCCGCAGCCGATCGACTTCGCGATCTTCGCCGACGCGTCGGACTCGATGCCTTCCGCGATCACCGTCATGTCGAAGTCGCGATGAAGCTTGGCGAGCGCCGCGGCGATTTTGCGCCGGCCGCCGTTTTTCGCGATGTCGTCGAGGTAGGCGCGGTCGATCTTCAGAATATCGACTTCAAAACGGTGGAGCTTCGACAGAGAAGAATAGCCGGCCGCGAAGCCGTCATAAGCGAGCGCTGCGCCCGCCGACCGCGCATCCTTGAGCGCCTTTGCGGCTTGCGGGTTTTCGAGCAGCCGCTCGACGTCGCCGAGTTCGAGCACCAGCGCGCGGCGCGGCAGCCGGTGTTCCGCGATGACGGCCTTGAGGCCCGACGCGAACCCTTCGCCGAGGAGCTGTGCGGCCGTCAGGCGGACGGAGGTGAAATAGGCCCGGTCGCCCGCCTTGATGCGCTCGGCGGCGTGAGCGGCCGCTTCCCTCAGCATGGCCGTCGCGATCTTCGCGTCGTCAAAGCCGGAAGGGGTGCTTAGCATCAGCGCTTCCGCGCCGCAGACCCGGCCGCTCTCGAAGGAAACGATCGGCTGGAATGCGGCGACGACTTTTTCTTCGGCGCCGAATACGGGCGCCGGCGCCTTTTCGGGCGCGAGACTTGCGGCAGGCGCTTTCGGGGAGAAGAACTTCCGGCTGTGGTCCTCATCATGTTCGTGATCATGATGGGAGTGATGCGGCGAGGCGATGTCGTGGCAGCGGGCCCCTTGCGTCGCGGCCGCGGCGGCGCCCGTCAGCGTCACGGCGGCGAGTTTCAGCGCGTCCGGCTTGACCGCCTCGTGCTGGGCGACGCATTCGGAGCGCTCCAGGAAGACCACGATCCGCTCTAGCGCGCCGTCCTTGGCGACCGCGCGCGCGCCGCGCATCCGGATGGACTTGCCGCCGACAAGCCTAATCGCCTCGTCAAAACCGCCATCGCCTTCCGACGGGCCGAAGATGCGTTGCTCGAAGCGCTCGCGTTCGTCCGGGTGAATGAATTCGCGGATCGCGTCGGGCGTGAACATGCCGTCGCAGTCAGCGCCCATCACTTCGCCGAAGGACGCCGTTTGATGATTGGCGTTCCGGCTCCAGTCCCAGACGGCGATGCCGGAATAATCGAGTACCTGCGCGAGTTGGTTCTCGGAGACGGTCGCCGCATGACGCGGCGCGTTATGATCGCTGTGGCGGCGACCGTTGTGGCCGCCGTCGAAGCGCTGCGCCGTCGCTCCACCCGAGAAAGAACCCGAGGCGCGCCCGGCGACGGGGTTCAATAGCGCGACTAGGCTCGCCGTCAGGACACCGGCGGCGAAGATCGCTTGGGGCGCCAATGCGAAAGGACCAGAGCTGCCGCCGACGCCGAAAAAAAGCGGTGCGGCGGCGGCGAGCAGCGCGCCCGGAAGGATCAGCCGCGCGCCATTATCTCCCCGAAGGGAATCGATTCCGGAAACCGCAACGGTCGCCAGCGCCGCAGCATAGATGCCCATGCGCTGGAGATGCGTCGCTTCACCGACGAGGGCGACATTGAGAACGGCGATACCGACGATCGAAAGCGCGCCGGCGAACAGCACGCCGCCAAGAAAACGATTGTCACGGGCGAGCGGAACGGTCGCCGTCAGGAAGATGAGCACCGACGCCGCGAACACACCCTGCAGCAGCGGGGAAAGCGCCGGTCCCGGTTCGCCGGCAAGCCCCAGCCAGAAAGCGAGCAGCACGCCGGCCGTTGCGACCATGATGAAGCCGGTGAACGCCGCCGCGCTGCTTCTGAGAACCGAAATTCCGGCGAGAAACGCAGCGGTGATCAGCATGGCGCCGATAATCGCGCCGCGCGCCAATTGATCGGGTTGAATCAATCCCGTCGCCGCGGCGAGAGGCGCCTCGGCCGCCGATACCAGCTCAATCACCATACGCCCCGCTTATCCTTCTCCCGGCCTTCGGCGCCCGGGATCGCCCCGCCCCGATACTCGTTCCGGACCGGGCGGCTGGCAAGGGGTCGCAAAGGTCTAAATCGACGAATCGCAGAGAAGAATTTCAGCCGCGGCCGTCGCTGGCGAGCCGCGCATAAAGAACGTGGTCGCGCCAATCCCCATTGATAAAGAGGTAAGCGCGCGCGAGGCCTTCTTCCGTGAAACCCGCCTTTGCCAGCAAAGCGCGCGACGGGGCGTTGCCCGGCTGGCAGGCGGCCTCGACACGGTTAAGTTGGAGGCTTTCAAAAGCATAGGCGGTGACCCGGCTGACCGCCGCAATTCCATAGCCGCGGCGCAGGAACGGCGCCCCGATCCAGTAGCCGACCGTCGCCGACTGGGCGGCATGGCGGCGAATGTCGGAGAGCGTCACACCGCCGACGAGCCTGTCCGCGCGGTCGAAGACATGAAAGGCGACGCCGGCCCGAA
>CAZNXR010000020.1:0-13017 GCA_964576815.1 uncultured Caulobacterales bacterium
GATCGACGCCGGTCCAACCTCGCTGGCAGGGTTCGGCACTTTCTCGCCGTGAAGGATTGCGAAGCCGTAGACGAGCTTGATGATGTCGCGAACGTGGACTGCGGTCGCAGGTGCACCACGATCTTTCACCTTTGCGCACAACACCCGCACATCACCTGACGCAATTTCGGTCAGAAGCCGGTTTCGGAACGTCGGCAGTATGTCGCGCTCAAAGATGGCCCGCCGCATCGCACGCGTGCTGTCTGCCATCCTGGCCTCCTTCAGCCACCGTTCGCCAAATTCGCCGAAGCTCTTTGCCTCTTTGATACGGCGCTTCTCACGCTGTTTCTCCTGCGCGGGAGACCGGCCCTCTGCGATCGCCCGTCTCGCGTCCAGACACTTCTCCCGGGCGCGCGCAAGCGACAGCCCCGACGGTCCATATCGCCCGATAGTCAATGTCTCGCGGCGGCCATTGAGGCGGTAGTCGTAACGGAAAGTCACAGTACCCGAAGTCGCGACGACGACATACATACCGTCACGGTCAGCCACCTTGTATGGATTATCCTGTTCTTTCAGGTTCTTAAGAGCTGTGTCTGTGAGCATAGCCTGTCTCCAACCGGTCCCAAAACCGTCGGATCAGTTCAAAAATACCGTCAGGCCAAAACGAGGCCGATGGAACCGGCATTTATCACGCGTTATCCGACACTTAGCTCCAAAAAAATACCGTCATGGAGCGTTGATCGCCTGACGGTATCTCCAGATTGAGGTTGAGGCAAGAGAGTTCGATACCGTCAGGATTACCGTCATATCGAGGCGCTTGCCACTGATAGATTGCGATAGTATTCGAGATAAATTATTATTTATATCAATGACTTACTGCAAGTTTCCGATAGTTAGCGAAACGTCCTGAAACACATCGTTTCATTCCCACTCGATTGTGCCGGGAGGCTTCGACGTAACGTCGTAAACGACGCGATTGATCCCCTTCACCTCGTTAATGATCCGGGTCGCGCAGCGGCCGAGGAAGTCGTGACTGAAGGGGTAATAGTCCGCCGTCATGCCGTCGGTCGAGGTGACCGCGCGCAGCGCCAGCACATGGTCGTAAGTGCGCCCGTCGCCCATCACGCCGACCGTCCGTACCGGGAGCAATACGGCGAAGGCCTGCCAGATCTCATCGTAGAGGCCCGCTTTGCGGATTTCGTCGAGATATACGGCGTCGGCCTTTCGGAGCAGGTCAGCCTTTTCCCGCGTGACTTCGCCGGGAATGCGGATAGCGAGCCCCGGGCCGGGGAAGGGATGGCGCCCGACCAGCGCCTCCGGCAGGCCGAGTTCGCGCCCCAGCGCGCGCACTTCATCCTTGAACAGCTCGCGCAACGGCTCGACGAGCTTCAGATTCATCCGCTCGGGCAAACCGCCGACATTGTGATGCGACTTGATGGTGACGGAAGGTCCGCCGTCGAAGGCGACGCTCTCGATCACGTCCGGGTAGAGCGTTCCCTGCGCCAGAAACGCCGCGCCCTCGATCTTTTTCGCCTCCGCTTCGAAGACGTCGATGAACGTCGCGCCGATGATCTTGCGTTTGCGCTCCGGGTCTTCGACGCCGCTGAGCTTGCCGAGGAAAAGCGCTTCCGCATCGACATGGATCAGCGGGATATTGTAGTGATCTCGAAAAAGACGAACGACCTCGGCGCCCTCGCCGGCCCGCAAAAGTCCGGTATCGACAAATACGCAGGTGAGCTGCTCGCCGATCGACTCGTGAATCAGCACCGCAGCGACCGACGAATCAACGCCGCCGGAAAGACCGCAAATCACCCGCGCCTTTCCGACCTGGCGGCGGATGGCGCGCGCGGCTTCAACGCGGAACGACGCCATCGTCCAGTCGCCCTTCAGGCCGGCGATCTTGCGGACGAAATTGTTGAGAAGCTTTCCGCCGTCCGGCGTGTGCACGACTTCCGGATGGAACATCACGCTGTAGAAGCGGCGCTTCTCGTCGGTCGCAATTGCGAAGGGCGCATTGGGGGAAGTTCCGGCGACCGAAAATCCTTCGGGCAGACGCGTGACCTTGTCGCCGTGACTCATCCAGACCGGGTAGCTTTCGCCGACCGCCCAAATCCCCTCGAAGAGCGCGCTGGGGCGTTCGATCGTGACGTCGGCGCGGCCAAATTCCCGTTTGTCTGAGTGGTCGACCGCCCCGCCGAGCTGAAGCGCCATCGTCTGCTGGCCATAACAGATCGCGAGCACCGGCACGCCCGCCGAGAAGACCGCCTCATCCGCCCGCGGGCTCGCCGCCGTCTTCACGCTCGCCGGCCCGCCGGAGAGAATGATCGCCTTCGGCGCGAAGTCGGCGAGGAACCTGGCGGAGGCGCGGTTGAAAGGATGAATTTCGCAGTAAACGCCCGCTTCGCGAAGTCGGCGGGCGATCAGCTGCGTCACTTGCGACCCGAAGTCGATGATCAGGACGCGTTCGTGGTTTGCTGCGAGGGGATCTAGCGTCATGACGGGCCTTTAGCCGTTTCCAGGGGACCCGCCAACGCCCCCCGACCGCAGATCCCCCATCGCCGCGATGAGGGGCCCGGCGCTTGCGATTCGGCGGCCAGTAAGAGCCATTTACGCCCAGAAGACCCGCCGCCGCCGCCCGCTTACATGACTTTAATCGGACATATCGGGCGCATCATCGACTCTGGTGTAAGATATCGTTCTCCCGCCAGAAGGAGTTTGCCCATGCGCCCCAAGTTTCGTCCTCTTTGCTTGTGCTTCGTCCTCGCTGTCGGGCAACCCGCATTGGCCGCCGATTTCGCATTAAGAAAGTCGGAGGGCGGCGGCTTCGTCATCGAGCGCAACGGGCTAGCGACAAAACAGTCAGCACACGGACTGGCGACGATCGCCGAGCTGATCCCGTTATTGAAGCAGGATGGGGCGACGCCCGAGAAAATAGACTTCGCCGCCGGCAAAAAACTCGAAGGAACCTACACGGTGATCGTGGGACGCGACGACGGAACCCTTGGAAGATATGAGGGGGCTGTCGATGTCATCATGTTCTCGGCGCCCGAAACGATGACTATCGCCGGCGATTTGACGACTTATTCGGGCGCCGTGGTGTTTGCGCTGAAGATCGACAACGCCGGCAGCGCGGCAGCGGTCCAGCGATTTGAAACCGGCGCCATTTCGTTAGCGCTGACGCGGAAATCGCTTTGATTTCCGTGACTTGACGCCCGCGCCCGGGCGATTGAATTTCATGCAATATTCAATACATTAACATTTAGAAATGATATTGAGGCTCGTCTGCGGCGCTCGGTGCGCCTGCTCAAAGGACAATCATGGCCCAGGAAAAACGGGTCCGGAATATCGCTGAGCTCGCGGAAATCGCCGGCGTCACCGCTGGCACGGTCTCGCGCGCGCTGTCCGGCAAGGGCTTTATCAGCGAAAAAACCCGCGCGCGGATCAAGGCGCTGGCGGAGGAGCATCATTTCCGGCCAAACGTCGTCGCTCAAAATCTGAGGACGCAGCGCACGGGAACCATCAGCGTCGTCATCCCGCTGGGCCATGAACGCGGCCAGCACATTTCCGATCCCTTTTTCATGACGATGCTCGGTTATCTCGCCACCCAGCTCACCGAGCGCGGATATGAGTTGAACCTCTCCCGCGTCATTCCCGAGCGCGACGACTGGTTGGCGCGCATTATCGACTCCGGTCGCTCTGACGGCGTCATCCTTATTGGTCAGTCGGACCAGGCCGAAACGCTCGACAAGGTCGCGGCGCGGTACATGCCGCTTGTTGCGTGGGGCGGCCATTATCGCGGCCAACAGCATTGCTCCATCGGTTCCGACAACTTCCTTGGCGGCCAGATGGCGGCGCGTCATCTTGTCGAACGCGGCTGCCGCGATATTGCGTTCTTCGGAGACCCGACGCCGGTTGAGATCGCGCAGCGACTCGAAGGATGCCGGACGGCGCTCGCCGCTGCGGGCCTTGTCGGCCAGCCCAAGGTGACCTTGACCCATCTCGCCGAAGAGACAAACGCTTCGGAAATCGAGCATCACTTCAACTCCGGCGGGCCGCCGCCGGACGGTGTCGTGGCGGCGTCGGACGTCATCGCCATGAACACGCTGATGGCGCTTGCGAGAAAGTCGATCAGCGTTCCCGCGCACCTCAAGATCGTCGGCTATGACAACTTGCCGATCGCCTCGCGAACGACGCCGCGCCTCACCACTATTCGCCAGGACTTCGCGGCCGGCGCGTCGCTTCTTGTCGACTGCCTCTTTCGGCGCATCGCAGGCGAGGACACGGCGTCGATCATCATGAAGCCGGAACTCATCGTTCGTGAGTCGACCTAAGCGACATCAGGGGCCGCTCAAGGGCTCCAATGCGCCGAACTCACGCCAGGATCAGCGATGCGCCGCTGACCGGCTGTTGAATGAGCGCCCGCGTCGGCTGGCCGTCGGGGCGTCGATAGATCGCCTCTATCCGCTTGGCGAATTCAGCGGCGCGCGAGCGATCCGCCAAAGCGACGACAGCCCCGCCGAACCCGCCGCCCGTCATGCGGGCGCCGCCTTCGGACCCTATGGCGTCATTAAGAAGGCCCGCAAGCCGATCGACATCGGGCGTCGTTATCTCGAAATCATCCCGCATCGAGCGGTGAGACGCGCGCATCAACGCGCCGAGCGCAATCAGATCTCCCGCAGCAAACGCCCTCGCCGCGCGTTCCGTGCGCGCGTTCTCGGTGATGACGTGCCGAGCACGCTTCAAGGCGACGGGGTCAACCCTCCCGGCGTTGCGATTCAACAAATGCTCGTCCGCATCGCGCAGTTTTCGGACGCCGAGCGCGGCGGCCGCTTCATCACACTGGCGGCGCCGATCATTGTAATGGCCGCCGGCATGACCGTGCACCACGCCTGAATGCACGATCAGGATCGACATGTGTTCCGGCGCTCGCACGGGCGTGAATCCGAGGGTCCGGCAATCGATCAACAGCGCCGCGCCTTCGACCCCGTGCGCCGAAACGAGCTGGTCCATGATTCCGCATTTACAGCCGACGAAATCATTCTCCGCCCGCTGACTGATTTCAGCAAGGCGCGTCCGGTCGGCGTCCGGACGGCCGGCGCTCGCCGCGACGGCGAGCGCGGTCGCGACCTCAAGCGAGGCGGAAGACGAGAGTCCGGCGCCCTGCGGTACGTCGCCGGCGATCGCAAAATCCCCGCCGGTAAAGGCAAAGCCGTCCCGGCGCATTTCAGCAATCACGCCTCGAACATAATCGGCCCAAGGGTTCATGCGCGACCGGACGATCGGCGACAAAAGGCTGAATTCGTCCATCGCGCCGCCGAAATCCGCAGCGACGATCCGGACGAGGCCGTCCTCGCGCGTCTTCACCGCAACCCGGGTTTCAAAACCGATCGCGCAAGGGAAGACGAAACCGTCATTGTAGTCCGTATGCTCGCCGATCAAATTGACGCGTCCCGGCGCGCGCGCCACATGGTCAGGCGTCGCCCCGAAAGCGCGGGAGAAGCTCTCCGCAACCCGAACCCCGACATCACTGGTCATCGCGCGGCGCCCGTCCGGTAATGCGTTTCCGACGCGGCGCGCAACTTCTCCGCGGCGGCCTCAGGCGTCAGATCGCGCTGCGCCTCCGCAAGAAGCTCAAAGCCGACCATGAATTTTCGTATGGTCGCCGACCGCAATAGCGGCGGAAAAAAATGCGCGTGCAGCCGCCAGTGGCGCGCATCGGCGCCGACAGGCGCGCCATGAAACCCCATCGAATAGGGGAAGCTGCAACCAAACAGATTGTCGTAGCGCGTCGTCAGCCGTTTCATCACGACGGCGAGGTCCGCAACGCCGTCATCATCAAGGTCCGAAAGCCGCGCGACGGCGATCTTGGCGATGAGCAGCGTTTCGAAAGGCCACGCCGCCCAGAAGGGCGCGACGACGAGGAACCGATCCGTCTCGAAGATGACGCGCTCCCTCGACGTCAGCTCGCGCCGCGCGACATCGTCCAGAAGCACGCGGCCGGTCGCGTCAAAGTAGAGCCGCTGGCGCAGATCCTCGACGAGGATTTCCGACGGAACAAAGGACGTCGCCCATATCTGCGAATGCGGATGCGGGTTCGAGCACCCCATCATCTCGCCTTTGTTTTCGAATAGCTGGACATAGGGATAGCACGCCTCTAAGGCCGCCGCCTCATCGCGCCAGCAGGATACGACCGCCTGCACGGCGTCCTGTTCTAGCTCCGGCAAGGTCGCGCCATGATCCGGCGAAAAGCAGATGACGCGGCAGGCCCCCTGCGCCGGTTCGGTACGGAACAACGTGTCGGCGCCGGCAGGGCCCGGCGCCTCGGGGCGCAACGCCGGGAAGTCGTTGTCGAACGCGAAGACACCCGTATACGGAGGATTGCTCGCCCCGGCGGCGCGCGCATTGCCGGGACATAAATAGCAGCCGGCGTCAAAAGCGGGGCGGGCGGCGGTGTCCGGCGTTTCCTGACGTCCAAGCCATGGACGCCTGGCTCTGTGCGGAGAAACAAGTACATGGCCGCCGGTCAGCGGGTTGTACCGTCGGTGCGGGTGTTCGCGCGGATCGAAACTCATAGCGCCTTGATCCGGAATACAACAGCGCTCTCGGCGAGCATCGGCGGCAAGGGAAGCCCGGCCTCCTTCAGCCACGCGCCGCCGATTTCGACGCCGCCCCCGGCAAGATCGACAAAGAACGCGCCGCCCGTCATCCACCCGCGCCTTCGCCAGCCCTCGGCGACCGAGACATGGTAGCGCCGTCCCGGGTCCGCCATCGGAAGGCGGATCGCCGGCGCATATCGCTCCGCCGTCGGATCAATCCGGAAGACGAACACAATCAGCTCATCCGGGGACCCATGCGCTTGCCAGAGGACGCCGTCGCCGGCCTCGCCGAGCCATGTGTCGCCGCCATGGATGAGGTCCCGTTCGCTCTTGTAGAAATCCATCCACGCCTTCACCGTCAGGCGCTCATTCGGGTCGAGCCTGCGGATATCGAGTTCAAGGCCGAAATGTCCGGTCGCCGCGACGCCGGCGCGCAGTTCCATGGATTGCGTGCGCCCCGTTGCATGCGCGGGCGCCGCGCCGACATGAGAGCCCATGACTTCCGGCGGCAGGAATTGCAGAAACCCGCGCTGGATCGAAAGCCGCACCGGCGCATCGAGGCAGTCGCTCGCCCAGATACGATGTGTGTGCTGAAGGATGCCGGCGTCGCTGCGCCCTCCTCCGCCGGCGCACGCCTCGATCTCGACGGCCCGATGCGCGCTGCGCAAACGCTCTATCAGCCCGCAAGCGGCGCGCACTTGCCGCCGATAGGCGGCGCGGCCGTCCGCGGCGCCGGCGCAGGTCAGGTCACGGTTGTGGTCCCATTTAAGATACGAAATCGGCAGCGACGACAGCAGCCGGTCGATACATGTAAAAAGGTAGTCCGCGACTTCGCGGCGCGAGAGGTCGAGCGCCAGCTGGTTGCGTCCCGTAAGGAGCGGGCGTCCGTCGAGCTGAAGCGCCCACTGAGGGTGAGCGCGGAAAAGGTCGCTGTCCGGATTGACCATTTCCGGCTCCACCCAAAGTCCGAACTGAAGCCCCAGGCTGACGACGTGATCGGCGAGCGGTTTCAATCCTTGCGGATATTTTTCGGGGTCAGGCGTCCAATCGCCAAGGCCCCGACGGTCGTTCTCGCGTCCCTTGAACCATCCGTCGTCAAGCACGAAGCGCTCGACGCCGATCTCAGCGGCTTCTTCCGCGAGCGCCTTCAATTCGTCGAGGCGGTGATTGAAGTAGAAAGCCTCCCAGGTATTGACGTGCACAGGCCGCGATCTCATCGCGCCGCCGGGCCATGTCATGCGCGCACGGACGGCGCAGTGGAAGTTGCGGGCGACGCCGTTCGTTCCCTCTACGGAGCATGTCGCCAGGACCTCCGGCGAGCGAATAGTTTCACCGGGCGCCAGCCGAACTTCGCCCGGCGCCAGCCATTCGCCGAGCAACCACTGGCGGCGCCCGTCATCGACGCGCTCGATCGTCTGAAAATGATTGCCGGACCAGGCGAGCTGCGCGCCGTAGACAAGGCCCCGATCGCGGTTCGCGCCGTCGATCAGGGCGAGCGCGCCGGGGAAAGCGTCATGCGAGGTGACGCCGCGCCGGTTCTCGCGTCGCCACTGAGCATGGCCGAGCGGTTCTTCATGCTCCTCAAATTCGCGGTTGTGGCGTCCTGCGAAATAGCGGATGCGGGTGTTGGCGGCGGGCAGCGCCAGCACAGCGGACGAGAGTTCCTGAATCTCAATGGGCCCGGCGCCGCGATTGGTGATTGCGGTCGACGCCGTCAGAACATCGCTTGCCGGGTCCAAAGCCAGCGCGATCTCGATCCCGACGCCGGCGACGGTGTCGTCGAGAAATATCCGCAGCGCGTTGGAGAACGCCTCGACCCGCGATTGCGTGATCCGTTGCGCGAAGTCTTTTCCGTCGCGATGCGCGCGCAGGGCCGATTGATGGAACCAGCCGGCGCCGAACAACGGAAACACCGACAAGGGCTGATCGGCATCGAGCGAAAAAGAGGGCGCCGGGCGCGTATCACGAATGGCGGCCGGCGGCGGCGTCCCGCTCGTCAGGCGCGGGCCCCAGTAACGCCACAACGGCGCCTCGCCCGACCCGGACGTCTCGAGAATGATGGAAGTCGCGCGCCCATGAAGAGCGACAAAACTTCCCGCCGGCCTGTTCGTTTCCGCCATACGCCCGTATCTAGCCGATCGAACGGCCTTCGTCTCGGGCGCGCAGCACAGCAAGCGCCGCGCAGAACATCAAAATTCCCGAGAGCGTCAGCACATTGCGCGGGTCGCCGCCCATCAGCGGCTTGTAGTAGAAGGGCAGCGTCGCCGCGATCAGCAGCATCGGGATGACGATCATCATGTTGAAGATGCCCATATAGACGCCGGTTCTCTCCGGCGGGATCGACCCCGCGAGAATCACATAGGGGTTGCCCATGATGCTCGCCCAACCGAGACCGACGCCTATAGCGGGGAAGAACAGCAGTCCTTTCGAGTCGACATGGGGGAGCGCCAGCATTCCAAGGCCCGCGAACGACAGGCACGCGGCGTGGACGACTGCGGGCCCGAAGCGCTTTACGAACGGAACAAGGCCGAAGGCGGCGATGAACGCGATAAAATTGTAGAACGCCGCCATTTCACCGTTCGCCAGCACGGCGGAACGGAAACCATCCGATGTCGGATCGGAGGTCTGATAGACCGAGCGTCCGATTGAATAGATGACATAGCTCCAATAGGCCGCCATCGCATACCACTGGAAGAGACTCATCACCGCGAGCTTTCGCATCGTTTCCGGCATTGCGACGATGGCGTCCCGGATTTCCCTGAAGGTCGCCGCAAAGCCCTTCGGCAGCTGCGCGATACGTTCTTTCTCCTCGGCCGTGAGCGGCAATTCCGGCACGCGCATGACCGACCACAAGATCGTCGCGATCGACAGCACGGCGCCGATGGTGAACGCCGCCCGCGCCGTATGGGGAATGTTGTGGGAATCGACCGCGTCCTTATCCAACCCGAAGACGTAAATCATCATCGACGGGGTCAGGAAGGCGAGCATCTGCGCCAGACCTGTAAAGGCGCTCTGCGTCAGGAAACCGAAGCGCTGCTGATCCGGATTGAGCCGGTCGCTGATATAGGCGCGATAGGGCTCCATCGTCATATTGTTGCCGGCGTCGATAATCCACAAAAGGCTCGCCGCCATCAGGATTGAAGAACTGAGCGGCATGAAGAAAAGGCCGAGCGAACACAGAACGGCGCCCAACAGGAAGAAGGGCGTGCGGCGACCCCATCGCGAATCCGTCCGGTCGCTCAAGGCGCCGACAATCGGCTGGACGATGAGCCCTGTCATCGGCCCGGCGAGAAGGAGGAGAGGCAATTTCGACTCGTCAGCCCCGAGATAACCGTAAATCGGGGCCATGTTTCCCTGCTGCAGGCCGAAGCTGAATTGCAGGCCGAGAAAACCGAGGTTCATTTCAAGAATGCGCCAAGGGGAAAGCTGCGGCTTCGACGCGGTCGGCGCGGCGGGCAGAAGAGGGTCGGCGCCGACCATGCGTCTTTCCCTCGCCACTGTCGCGGTAAAGCGTTCGGTGGCAGAGGCTATTGAGCGCCGTTGGCCGCAGCAAGCGGGCGCGCTCCAGCAATTTTGCAATTCGTTGTGATGCATCTTGCTGCGTTGCAAAAACGCCAGAAGCGGCCCAAAACGAAATAAGTCGGCACGACGGACCTGACCCCGAGACGCCATCTGCGATTTCGTTGCAGCCCGTTACAAGCGCGCCTAAACCGCTTGAAGACTTCACCGTCGTCAATCGAAGGAAGCCCCGATGTCGCTTGCGCCGATCGATTTCGCCATTATTGCAGCCTATGCTGTCGGCCTCATCACGCTGGCGACGCTGATCTCGCGCGAGAAGGGCGGGCGGAAGAAAGACACCAGCGACTATTTCCTCGCCGGCAAGACGTTGCCCTGGTGGGCGATCGGCGCGTCACTCATCGCCGCCAACATTTCCGCCGAACAGATCATCGGCATGGCGGGCTCCGGCTATGCGGTCGGGCTTGCGATCGCTTCTTACGAATGGATGGCGGCGCTCGCGCTGCTCATCGTCGGCAAGTTCTTCCTGCCGATCTTCCTGAAGCGCGGCATTTACACGATGCCGCAATTTCTCGAACAGCGCTTCGGGGCGAGCGTCAAATATACGATGTCGGTTTTCTGGATCGGTCTTTATACCTTCGTGAACCTCACGACCGTGCTGTGGCTGGGCGCAACCGCGATCAGCGCGATGACCGGCGCGCCGATGATGGCCGGTATGATCCTGCTTGCGATGTTCGCCGCCGCCTATTCCCTCTATGGCGGGCTGAAGGCCGTGGCGATGACCGACATCATCCAGGTCGTGCTGCTCATTGTCGGCGGCTTCATCATCACCGGCATCGTGCTCGACAAGGTCGGCGGCGGCGACGTTCTCGCCGGCTATCAGCGGCTCTCCAGCGAATTCCCGCAAAAATTCGACATGATCCTGTCGCCGGACAATCCGGAGTACAAGAACCTTCCGGGTCTCAGCGTCGTTATCGGCGGCATGTGGATCATGAACCTGTCGTACTGGGGCTGCAACCAGTACATCATCCAGCGCGCGCTCGGCGCGAAGGACGTCAAGGAAGCGCAGAAGGGCATTCTGTTCGCCGCGTTTCTCAAAGTCCTCATGCCGCTCATCATCGTCGTGCCGGGCATCGCCGCCTTCTCGCTGGCGCCGGACCTCGCCAAGCCCGACCAGGCCTATCCGGAAATGATGAAGCTCGTGCCCGAAGGACTGCGCGGGCTCATCTTTGCAGGGCTCGTCGCCGCAATTGTTTCTTCACTCGGGTCAATGATGAACTCGATCTCGACGATCTTCACGATGGACCTCTACAAGCCGCTCGCGGGGCGCAATACCAGCGAACGCGGGCTCGTCCGCGTCGGGCGTATAACGGCGTTCACGGCGATGGTGATCGCGCTGATCGCAGCGCGCCCATTCCTCGCCGGCGCTGATCAGGTGTTCCAGGTGATTCAGGAATATACCGGCTTCTTCACGCCGGGCATCGTCGCGATTTTCGCGCTCGGCCTTTTCTGGTCCCGCGCGACGGAGCTAGGCGCGCTCGCCGCAGTCATCGGCTCCTTCGCGATGTCGCTCGGCTTCAAAATCTGGCTGCCCGGCATGCCGTTCATGGACCGC
This sequence comes from uncultured Caulobacterales bacterium, assembly GCA_964576815.1. GTDB lineage: Bacteria > Pseudomonadota > Alphaproteobacteria > Caulobacterales > Parvularculaceae > Amphiplicatus. Next base: position 11,707 of record CAZNXR010000020.1, read on the forward strand.
GTCGGCGTCGTCTTCCTCCTGTGCATGGGGCTCGGCGTCGCCCTGTCGCTGATCCAGAGACCCGCAGGAGAGGACAAACTCGTCCGCCTCGGTGACGTCTCGTTCAAGACCGGCGCAGGCTTCAACATCGGCGCGGTCATCGTCACCGCGGCGATCATCGCCATCTATGCGTTCTACTGGTGAGAAAAACTGGTGAGCCCGGGTGGGATCGAACCACCGACCACCTGATTAAAAGTCAGATGCTCTACCGCTGAGCTACGGGCCCACGACCGGCTGACGCACACCTGCGGAGGGGTGAGCGCGACAAGGCGTCCAGACCGGCTTTTGATAGGCCGGGGGACGCCTTGACGCCGCCCTCATAAGGGCGGGGCGGCGGCAGGTCAACGGCGGCCGCGGCCCCTATTGCGGCCCAGTTTGTCACAACAGCGTTTCCCCGGTGCGCCACCGGAATTCTGCAATGAAATCTGCGAGGCGCCCGGCTTCAATCGCGGCGCGCAAGGCCGCCATCAGCTGCTGGTAGTAATGGAGATTATGCCAGGTCAGCACCATCGCCCCGAGATATTCACCCGCCTTGAAGAGGTGGTGGAGATAAGCCTTTGAATAGTCGCGGCTCGCCGGGCAATTGCTCTCGGCGTCCAGCGGCGTTTCGTCCGACGCGAAGCGGGCGTTGGTGATCGTGATGGGGCCATTCGACGTCCATGCCTGCCCGTGCCTGCCGGCGCGCGTCGGCAGCACGCAGTCGAACATATCGACGCCGCGGGCGACCGCGCCGACGATATCCGCCGGCTTGCCGACGCCCATCAGGTAGCGCGGTTTGCCACTATCCAGATGCGGCGCCGTGAAGTCGAGGACGCGGAACATCTCCTCGCGCCCCTCCCCGACGGCGAGGCCGCCGATCGAGTAGCCGGGAAAGCCGATCTCCATGAGGCGCGTCAGGCTCTCGCGGCGAAGGTCTTCGTAATTCGCCCCCTGCACGATGCCGAAGAGCGCCTGTCCCGGCTTTGACTTCTCTGCGAAAGCGCGTTTCGACCGCTCGGCCCAGCGCAGCGACAGACGCATCGACTCCGCGCATTTGTCGTGTGCGATCGGGATCGCCGGGCATTCGTCGAGCTGCATCTGGATGTCGGCGCCGAGGAGGCATTGAATCTCGATCGAGCGCTCCGGCGTCAGCATGTGCTTCGATCCGTCGATATGCGACTGGAACGAAACGCCCTCCTCCGTCAATTTGCGGAGCGATGAAAGCGACATCACCTGAAACCCGCCGCTGTCGGTGAGGATCGGCCGCGGCCAGTTCATGAATTTGTGGAGCCC
>CAZNXR010000021.1:0-5582 GCA_964576815.1 uncultured Caulobacterales bacterium
CCGCGCCCGTCATCATGATGGAGACGTTCTGCCCCCGCTGGGACACGATCCCCGATCCCGGCGTCACGGGCGCGCCCCCGCAGACGGAAAAACGCGGCGGCATGATGATGAGCGTCGGGACTTACCTATTCGGCCGCTACATCTGCACGCCGCCGATCGAGATGATTCTCGACGCCGGCTACGCCGTCGCCTCGATTTTCCCCGGCGAAATCGTTCCTGATCGCGACGCCGAGGGGCTCGCCGCGCTGCGCCGGCTTTCCGAGGGCCACGCCGACGACGAGACGCGCTGGGGCGCGATCGCCGCCTGGGGCTGGAGTTTCTCGCGCATGGTCGATGTCCTGGAGCAGGACGAGCGGCTCGACCGGAACGCGATGATCGCGTGGGGCCATTCGCGCTACGCCAAGGCCGCGCTCGTCGCGGCCGCCTTCGACCCGCGCATCGCCGGGGTCATCGCGCACCAGTCGGGGACCGGCGGCGCCTCGCTCAGTTACATGAAGCCAGGCGAGAGCGTCGCGCGGATCACACGCAGCTATCCGCACTGGTTCGCGCGCAGCTATGCAGCGTATACGGACGATGCCCGTCCCGACATCGACCAGCACCAGCTTCTCGCGCTCATCGCGCCGCGGCCGGTGCTGCTCGGCAATGCGCGGCGCGACGTGTGGTCGGACCCCAACGGCGCTTTCCGCGCGGCTATGGGCGCCGATCCCGTCTACAGGCTCTATAGCGCGAAAGGCCTCGACCAGACGCGCCTCAAGCCCTATGACCCCGCCGCCGGGGTTGCGTTCTGGATCAGGCCCGGCACGCACGGCGTCGTCAAGGAAGACTGGCCGGCGTTTCTGGCTTTCCTGGATGCGCATTTCGGGGCGAAGGACGGCGATGGCGGCGGAAGGCTCGTTTCACCCTGAGGGCGTCAAGTCCGAAGCGGAGATCGCGGCGCTTTACGACGGCGCGCCCGGGAGCCTTTCCTTCCGTAAGCTGAGGAAACGCCTGCTGCGGCAGGTCCAGGAAGCGATCGGCGATTATTCGATGGTCGGGCCTGCGCGGCCCCGCTGGCTCGTCTGTCTTTCGGGCGGCAAGGACAGTTACGGGCTCCTTGCGCTGCTTCTCGACCTTCAATGGCAGGGCGCGCTCAGCGTCGATCTGCTCGCCTGCAATCTCGACCAGGGCCAGCCCGGCTTCCCGAAAGACGTACTCCCGGCATTCCTGTCGCGCCTCGGCGTTCCCTCCCGCATCGAGTCGAAAGACACCTATTCGATCGTCACGGAGAAAATCCCCGAGGGCAAGACTTATTGCTCGCTGTGCTCGCGATTGCGCCGCGGTCATCTTTACCGCATCGCGCGGGAGGAAGGCTGCGACGCGGTCGTCCTCGGCCATCACCGCGACGATGCGCTTGAGACGTTCTTCCTCAATCTCTTTTATGGCGGCACGCTCTCGGGCCTTGCGCCGAAGCTTCTGAACGAGGAGGGCGATCTTCTCGTCCTGCGGCCGCTCATCCATTGCGCGGAGGAAGACCTTGCGAAATTCGCCGAAGCAATGCGTTTCCCGATCATCCCGTGCGATCTCTGCGGCAGTCAGGAAGGATTGAAGCGCGACGCGATGAAGCGGATGCTCGACGATTGGGAAGTGAAGCACCCCGGCCGGCGCGCGACGCTGTGGAACGCGCTGCGCAGCGTGAAGCCGCATACGCTCGCCGACCCCAGCCTTCAGGATTTCGCAAATCTTTTTCCCAACAAGTCCGGCGATGACCGCTTCGATTGAACGCGCCGCCGCCGACGTCGCCTCCCCCGCGCGCGCGGCCTGCGCGCTCGGCGTCGTCATCATCAATTACAGGACGCCGGCGCTCATTCGCGATTGCCTGACGGCGCTCGGGCCCGAGCTCGACGCGCTCGACGCGCGCGTCGCGGTCGTCGACAATTTCTCGAATGACGGCTCCGCCGATGACATCGAGCGATGGCTGGCGGGCCACGAACCGTGGAAGCGGCGCGCCGCGCTGATCCGCTCTGACACGAATTCCGGATTTTCGGGCGGCAACAATCAGGGCGTCGCGGCGCTTGATGCGCCTTTCTATCTGCTCCTGAATTCTGACGCGCTCGTGCGGCCCGGCGCGCTCGCTACGCTTCTCGCCGCGGCGGCGCGCGGGAAGGACGCCGGAATCATCGCGCCGCGCCTGGAGGACCCGGACGGAACGGCGCAAATCTCCTGCTTCCGTTTCCATTCGCCGCTGTCGGAATTCCTCGGCGCAGCGCAGACAGGGCCGCTCGACGCCCTCTTCCGTTTCGCCGTCGTGCCGACGGCGGTCGCCGACAAGATGGTCGAATGCCAGTGGGTGAGCTTCGCCTGCGTCCTTATCCGCCGCGAGGCGATAGATGCGGCGGGGCCGATGGACGAAGGCTATTTCATGTATTTCGAGGACGCCGATTACTGCGCGCGCGTGCGGCGCGCGGGGTTTCGCGTCGTCTATGAGCCCGGCGCCCGCGTCATTCATCTGCGCGGCGGGTCGGCGCCGGTGAAGGCGCTGATGAAGGCAAAGAAGCGCCCGCCCGCCTATTACTACGCCGCGCGCACGCGTTATTTCCGCAAGTGGTACGGGCTCTTGGGGCCTGCTGCGGCGAACCTGATGTGGATCGCAGGCCGCGGGCTCGCTCACTTCCGCGCGCTCGCCGGCAAGCCGGCGCCGCTGATCTGCGACCGTCAGGGGGCGGATCACTGGATCAACTGGCGCGACCCCTTGGGAGACCGGAGGGCGCCCGAATGAGCCTTCCCGATTTTGTCATTATCGGCGCGATGAAATGCGGCACTTCTACGCTGCACGCGCAGATCGCCGCCCAGCCGCAATTTTTCATGTCGGAGCCGAAGGAGCCGAACTTCTTCTCGAATGACGAGATCTACGCGAAGGGCGAGGACTGGTACCGGAGCCTTTTCGCGGCGGCGCCCGCCGGCGCGATCAAGGGCGAGAGTTCAACGCATTATACGAAACTGCCGACCTATCCCAAAACGGTCGAGCGCCTCGCCGCGCTCATCCCGCATGCGAAATTCATCTATGTGACGCGCGATCCCATCGAGCGGCTCGTCTCGCACTATATCCATGAATGGACGCAAGGGGTGATCGCGTGCGGCATCGACGAGGCGATCGAGAAGCACCCCGAACTCATCGCTTACAGCCGCTTCGGCTATCAGCTTCGGCCCTTCATCGAGCGCTTCGGCCGAGATCGTATCCTGCATATCGAATTCGAGCGCATGACCGCCGAGCCGGATGCGACGCTGAAACGCATCGCCGCGTTTCTTGGCGCCGCGGGCGAGGTCAGATGGCGGGACGATCTTGAGGCGCAGAACGTCTCGGCGGCGCGCATCCGCACGTTCCCGCTGAAATCGCTGATCGTCGATAACCCGTTTGCGACGGCGCTCCGCCGCACGCTGGTGCCGCAAGCCTTGCGCGACCGCGTCAAGTCAGGGCTTCAGATGCGCGAACGCCCTGAGCTTTCGGAGAAATCCCGCCGGGAACTGCAAGCGGTGTTCGACGCGGACCGCTTGTTCAGCGGGGGTTAGGCGTACCTTCTGCCGCCGCCCACCAATCCGCCCAAGATGCCGAAGATCAGCGTCAAGATCAGCCAGCCGCCGAAGAAGCCGCCGCCGGCATAGGTGAGGCCGACCGGGGTCGCCGGCACCGCCGGTTCGTAGACGGAGTAAACGCTTTCCGCGATGTCCTTCTGATAGGTGCGGGCAAGGACGACCGGTTTCATCCAGACATTGGCGGCGCTCAGCTCCGCGAGGTGGCCGGAGAGCAGCTCATAACGGGCGACCGCCGATTCATAAGTCGAGCAGAGCGCGTCGAGGAGGCCGGTCGCGGTCGAACATTCCGCCATCGCGGACGCGCGCGTGTAGCCGTATTCGCCGACCTTGTTGTCGAATTCCTCGACCAGCGGGCGGAGTTCATCAACCCGGCCGGTGAGGTTCTGCACATATTGATCGGTGAACGCGGGAGCCTGCGACGCCCCAACCGCAAGAGCTGCGCCGGCGACCAGCGCAAGAAGACGACCCAACATGAGAACCCCTAAACCCTCTTGAACGCTCGCACCGCCAGCCTCGCCGGTCGGCGCAGAGCCCCTCAACACCCCATGAACGCTTTTTAACCGGCGGCGCGGCAAAGACCATAGCCCCCCCGCTTTTTGGCCGGGGGGCGTGACAAATCGGTCCTGGCGCCCTATTAACCGATCAAACGCTATCGATTTATCGAAAGCGGGCCCTCTAAAGGGGCCCGTTTTTTTGTTCCCGGAAGCAGCTCTTGTCGGCCCTGTCTGAACGCATTGAGAGGCTGGTCGCCCCCGTCGTCACCGCGGGCGGATTCGAGCTTGTCCGCGTCAAGGTCACCGGCGCGGAGATGAAGACGCTTCAGATCATGGCCGAGCGCCCCGACCATACGATGTCGGCGGAGGATTGCGCGAGCCTGTCGCGCGCGCTGTCGCCGGTTCTGGAAGCGGCGGACCCGATCCCCGGCGCCTACCGGCTCGAGGTTTCCTCGCCCGGCATCGACCGGCCGCTGACCCGCCTTAAGGACTATCGCGACTGGCAGGGTTATGAGGCGCGGCTCGAGCTTGACCGCATGATCGAGGGCCGGAAGAAATTCAAAGGCGTCCTCGCCGGCGTCGACGGCGAGAATGTCGGCCTCGACATCGAGGGCGAAGAGGAAACCGCCCTCATCCCCTTTTCCTGGATCGTCGCGGGGCGGCTCGTCCTCACCGACGATCTCATCCGCGACAGCCTTCGCGCCGCGAAAGCCGCGCTCAAAACTCAACAAGACAACCCCGAACTCACGTGAGGAGACGCCTAAATGAACGCCGTCAGCGCGAACAAACTTGAACTGATCCAGATCGCCGACGCGGTCGCGCGCGAAAAATCAATCGACCGGACGCTCGTCATCGAAGCGATGGAGGACGCGCTCGGGCGCGCCGCGCGCTCGCGCTACGGGCACGAAACGCTGGTCAAGGCGGAGATCAACCCGTCGACCGGCGAAATGCGGCTGTGGCGGCTTCTCGAAGTCGTCGAGGCGGTCGAGAACGACACGACGCAGATCTCGCTGAAGGAAGCGCAGGCGAAAAATCCCGAGGCCGAAGTCGGCGCCTTCATCTCCGAGCCGCTGCCGCCGATCGATTTCGGCCGCGTCGCCGCGATGTCGGCCAAGCAGGTCATCACACAAAAGGTCCGCGACGCCGAGCGCGACCGTCAATTCGCCGACTACAAGGACCGCATCGGCGAGATCATCAACGGCATCATCAAGCGCGTCGAATACGGCCATGTGATCGTCGATCTCGGCCGCGCCGAGGCGGTGCTGCGTCGCGATCAGCAATTGCCGCGCGAGAACTACCGCACCGGCGACCGGCTTCGCTCTTTGATCATGGACGTCCGCCGCGAGACGCGGGGCCCGCAGATTTTCCTGTCGCGCTCGCATCCGAAATTCATGGCGAAGCTGTTCGAGCAGGAAGTGCCGGAGGTTTACGACGGCGTCATCGAGATCAAGGCGGTCGCCCGCGATCCGGGCAGCCGCGCCAAGATCGGCGTCATGTCGAACGATTCCTCGATCGACC
>CAZNXR010000021.1:5592-13008 GCA_964576815.1 uncultured Caulobacterales bacterium
GCCTGCGTCGGCATGCGCGGCAGCCGCGTGCAGGCGGTCGTCAACGAGCTTGGCGGCGAGAAGATCGACATCGTGCCGTGGTCGCCCGACCCTGCGACTTTCGTCGTCAACGCGCTCGCGCCCGCCGAAGTCGCCAAGGTCATTCTCGACGAAGACCTCGACCGCATCGAAGTCGTGGTGCCGGAGGAGCAGTTATCGCTCGCCATCGGCCGGCGCGGCCAGAACGTCCGCCTCGCCTCGCAGCTGACGGGCCTCGAGATCGACATCATGACGGAGGCCGAGGAAAGCGCCAAACGGCAGGAGGAATTCCGCCAGCGGTCGGAGCTCTTCATGCAGGCGCTCGACGTCGACGACATGATGGCGGGCCTTCTCGTCTCCGAGGGCTTCGCCAAGATCGAAGAGCTTGCGATGGTCGCGATCGACGATCTCACCGACATCGACGGCCTCGACGAGGACACGGCGTCGGAGCTGCAGGCGCGCGCCAATGACTGGCTTGAGGCCGAGCGCAAGAAACTGGACGCCCGCCGCAAGGAGCTCGGCGTCGAAGACGCGCTTCTTGACGTTGAAGGTCTCGACCTCAAGATGATCGTCACGCTCGGCGAGAACGGCGTGAAATCGATTGACGACCTTGCGGGGTGCGCGACCGACGACATCACCGGCTGGAACGAGCGCGTCGACGGCGAGAGGAAGCACTATGACGGCATCCTCGAGGCCTACAAGATTTCGGCCGAGGACGCCGAGAGCCTCATCATGCGGGCGCGCGTCGCCGCGGGCTGGGTGACCGAAGAAGAGATCGCCAAGGCGAAAGCCGAGGCCGAAGAGCGCGCTGCGGCGGCGCTGGCGGCCGAAGCGCTGGCGAAGGAGGCCCTTGCTGGCGAACGCACGCGATGAAGTCCTTGAGGGCAACCTCAGGACCTGCATCGCCGGCGGCGGAGAACATCCGCCCGCCGGGCTGATCAGGCTCGCCCTGGCGCCGGACGGGATCGTCACGCCCGATCTCGCCGCAAAGCTTGGCGGGCGCGGCGCCTGGATCAGCGCCGACCCTGACGCGATAAACCGTGCAGTGTCGAAGGGACTATTCGCGCGCGCCTTCAAACGCGCGGCGACGGCGCCCGCCGATCTCGCATCGATCATCGAAACGGGGCTTGAGCGGCGCGCGCTGGACGCGCTGGGCCTTGCGCGGCGGACAGGCGAGGCGGTCACCGGCTTCGATCAGGTGAAAGCCGCGCTCGACAAGGGCAAGGCCGCGATCCTCATCGCCGCGTCGGACGCCGGCGCCGACGGCCAGGCAAAGCTCGCGCGCGCGGGCCGCGACCTTCCGCGCGTCACCGGGTTTTCCTCCGCGACGCTGTCGGCGGCGCTCGGCAAGGGCGGCGTCGTGCATGCGAGCCTATTGAAGGGCGCCGCCGCCGCGCGCTTCCTCGCCGAAATTAGAAGGCTTCAAGGGTTCCGGCCCGGTCTGATTGCAGCGCCGGAGGCGGCGTCATGACCTTTGTTGCAGCGACGAAAAATCGCCGCACGCGCGATGGACCCGGGACCCATTGGGCGTTATGTCCAAGGCCGCTTTCCGGGACCTTCTATGTTTCTGAGAGTCCGGCGCGCTTGTGCGCCGGGAACGGAGATTGAATGAGCGACGACGTCGAAACGAAGACAGACGCAGACGGCAAGACCGGCGCCCGCCGGCCGCTATCCTTGCGCCGCACCGAAACGGGCGCGGTCAAGCAGAGCTTCAGCCACGGCCGTTCGAAGACCGTCGTTGTCGAGACAAAGAAGCGCCGCGTCCTCGGCCCGAAAAAAGACGAGGACGAAGCCGCGCCCGAGCCTGTCGAGACCAAGGCCGTCGCAGGCCCCGCGGAAAAGAAGTCCGTCGAGCAGCCGAAGGCCGCGCAGCTCAATGTGCTGCGAACGCTCTCGGAAGACGAAAAACAGGCGCGCACCGCCGCGCTGGTGAAAGCGCGTCAGGACGAGGAAATCCGCCGCAAGCGCGATGATGCCGAGCGCAAGGAGCGCGAAGCGCGCGAAGCCGACGAGCGCACGCGCCTCGACGCCGAACGTCTGCGCGTCGCGGAAGAAGAGACGCGCCGCGAAAAAGAAGGCGCGGAGCGCCGCAAGGCCGAAGAACGCGCGCGTCGCACGCTGGAAGAGGAAGAAGAAGAGCGCCGCCGGCGCGCCGCCGCCAAGTCGGACGGCAAAGGCAGGCCGGCCGCCGAGGCGCAAAAACCCGCCGGCGAAGAAGCGGACAATCCGCTCGCCAAGCTTGGCGGACGCCTGAAAACGAAACGCAAGCCGATCGCCGAAAAGGGCGACCGCGACGCCGAAGGCAAGGAAGCGCCGCGCCGCCGGTCGGGGCGCCTGACGATCGCCAACGCGCTCGACGACGATGACCGCCAGCGCTCGCTCGCCTCGGTGAAGCGCGCTCGCGAGCGGGAGAAGATGCTGCGGCAGCAACGCGGCGCCGGCGCGCAGGCGATCGTGCGCGAAGTCGTCATTCCGGAGACCATCACCGTCCAGGATCTCGCCCAGCGCATGTCGATGCGCGCGGTCGATCTCATCCGGGAACTGATGAAACAGGGCCAGATGGTCACGGCGAATTCGATGCTTGACGCCGACACCGCCGAACTGGTCGTCACCGACCTCGGCCACAGCGTAAAACGCGTCGCCGAATCCGACGTCGAGGAAGGCCTGTCAGGCGCCGGCGATGAAGCGGAAGCGCTTCAGCCCCGCTCGCCGGTCGTCACCATCATGGGCCATGTCGATCACGGCAAGACCTCGCTGCTCGATGCGCTGCGCCAGGCGAATGTCGTCGCCGGCGAGGCGGGCGGCATCACCCAGCACATCGGCGCCTATCAGGTGTCGGTGAGGGACGGCCGCAAGATCACTTTCCTCGACACGCCGGGTCACGCCGCCTTCACGCAGATGCGCGCGCGCGGCGCGAAGGTGACCGACATCGTCGTTCTCGTCGTCGCGGCGGACGATTCCATCATGCCGCAGACGGTCGAGGCGATTAATCACGCCAAGGCCGCGGGCGTGCCGATCATCGTCGCCATCAACAAGATCGACAAGCCGAGCGCCAATGCGCAGAAAGTCCGCACGGACCTCCTCCAATACGAATTGCAGGTCGAAGGCCTCGGCGGCGAAGTGCAGGACGTCGAAGTCTCGGCCCTCAAGAAGATCAATCTCGACGGGCTGCTCGACGCGATCTTGTTGCAGGCGGAGCTTCTCGATCTGAAGGCGAACGCCGACCGCGCCGCCGAAGGCGCCGTCGTCGAAGCGCGTCTCGACAAGGGCCGCGGCCCCGTCGCGACGCTGCTCGTCGAGCGCGGCACGCTGAAGCGCGGCGACATTCTCGTCGTCGGCGCCGAGTGGGGCCGCGTGCGCCTGCTCGCCGACGACAAGGGCGAGACGATTCCGACCGCCGGCCCCGCCATGCCCGTCGAAGTCCTGGGCCTCAACGGCGTGCCGGAGCCGGGCGATCAGTTCGTCGTCGTCGACTCGGAAGCGCGCGCCCGCGAAGTCGCCGATTTCCGCGCCCGCAAGAAGCGCGAGAAAGCGTCTGCGAAGTCCTCAGGGACCTCGCTCGAACAGATGATGGCGCAGCTGCAGGACGCCGAGATCAAGGAAATGCCGCTCGTCATCAAGGGCGACGTCCAAGGCTCGATCGAAGCGATCGTCGGCAGTCTCGAAAAGCTGTCGACAAGCGAAGTGCGCGTGCGCGTCCTTCACACCGGCGTCGGCGGCGTTTCCGAATCCGACGTCATCCTCGCCGCCGCGTCCGGCGCGCCGGTCATCGGCTTCAACGTGCGCGCGAACGCCGACGCGCGCAATGAAGCCGAACGCACCAAGGTCGAAATCCGCTATTACTCGATCATCTACAATCTCCTCGACGACGTGAAGGCCGTCCTATCCGGCATGCTGAAGCCGGAATTGCGCGAGACCTTCCTCGGCAACGCCGCGATCCTCGAAGTTTTTTCGATCTCGAAGTTCGGCAAGGTCGCCGGCTGCCGCGTCACCGAAGGCGTCGTCCGCCGCGGCGCGAAAGTGCGCCTCATCCGCGACAACACCGTCATCCACGAGGGCGAGCTTTCCCAGCTCAAGCGCTTCAAGGACGACGTCCAGGAAGTGCCCTCCGGCCAGGAATGCGGCATGAGCTTCGCGAAATACGAAGACCTCAAAGCCGGGGACGTGATCGAATGCTTCCAGGTGGAGACGATTACGCGGACGTTGTAGAGGCGGACCTGGGTCCGCCGCTTCTTTTCGCAACGAGCGTCGCCGGCCGAGTTGTCGAGGACGGTCAATCCCGGAATCGGCCCTTCTTGTAGTCGTATCCGGACGTCCATTTGAGCTTTCTAAAAAGCTGGAGAAGCCGCGTCTTTGGGCGCGTTGCGAGTGCGCCAATGCGCCGTTTCGCCGCCGTGCTTCCCTTACGCCGCTTCACAATCATCTTCGACATGAGCCCGCCCATCGCAATTGAACGTCGCCGTCAGCGCAAGCAACTTTAAGTGTGGAGCAGAGCGCGAGCCGCCGCTAGAGTATACATATGAGGTTGCTTCTTGAGGACCTTGAAATTGAAACTATTCTTGCTCTCGATCTTTATCGCGACGCTTGCAACTGGCCTCGTTGCCTTCGTCAATTTCTCTCGCGAGGGAGCCGCCGCATTTTCAAATGGACCTTGGCTCTATATAGGCTACTTCGTTTTCATGGTGATTATCGTAATTGTCGGAACGATTGTGTTGCGACGAATGGGAGATGAGTAATAGCGCTCCGCCCTCTCAACCCCGACCGCGACGGCGCGGCGTTGCATGCGATTTTCGGCGACGAGGAAAGCTGCCGCTTTCTCACGCAGCCGGCGTTCGCATCGGTCGCAGAGACCATCGCGCAGTTGAAGCAATGGGGCGGCCCCGATGACGACGCGTCTTGGGTGGTCGTTGACAACCCCGACGGACCCGCGCTCGGACGCGTTTCGCTCTACACCTCGGGCCGCGACATCTGGGAGGCGGCGTGCATGATCGTTCCGGCCGCGCGTGGGCGTAACCTTGCGGGGCGCGCGCTCGCTGAGGCGATCGACTTCGTGTTCGACCGGAAAGGCGCGCGGCGCATCTTTGCCGATTGCGATCCCGACAACATCGCGTCGATCCGCACTTTCGAGAAACTGGGGTTCCGGCGCGAAGGCCTGCTGCGCGGCACATGGGAGACCCATCTGGGCGTACGCGATAGCGTCATCCTCGGATTGTTGCGCGACGATCCGCGGGTCTGGCGCGCATGACCCCCTTCAAAATCTGCTGCATGCAGTCGGAAGCCGAGATCGACATGGCCGCGCGCGCGGGCGCGTTCGCGGTGGGGATCGTCGGGCCGATGCCGAACGGCGCGGGATTCCTTGACGACGAGACCGCGGCGCGCCTCGCCCGTTACGGCGTCAAGCGGCACGGCGAAAAACTCTGGGTGACGCTTCTCACCAAGCGCACGGCCGCGCGCGAGATCGCGGACCATGTCGCGGCGATCGGCGCCAACGCCGTTCAGCTTGTCGACCGGCCGGAGGATGACGCCTACGCTCATTTACGCGCGCGCTTTCCGGCGCTCAAAATCCTGCAGGTCGTGCATGTCGAGGACGCGCGCGCGATCGACGAGGCGCGCGCGGCCGCGCCCTTCGTCGACGCCGTACTGCTGGACTCAGGGAAGCCCAGCGCCGCGACGCCGACCTATGGCGGCACCGGCGACCGGCACGACTGGTCGATCAGCCGGCGAATCGTAGAGGCCGTCGATAAGCCCGTCTTTCTGGCGGGCGGTCTCAACCCGTCGAACGCCGCCGATGCGCTCGCCGCCGTGCGCCCCTTCGGCCTCGACATCTGTTCGGGCCTGCGCGACCGCGCGAAGAGCGATGCGCTTATCTCCGAGCGGCTGGCGGCGTTCGTGGGGGCGTTGGGCGCGGCAAAATTCTGAAGCCGTCTTCCCGGGGCGCGCCTCTTGGCGCGAGCCCGGGATCCAACTCCTGAAATGCCAGCGCGCCACGGCGGGTTTCGGGAGATGGGCCCCGGATCGGCTCCGCCGTCCGGGGAGACGGCGGAGAGAATTTCGTTGGGTGACACAATTGACCGCTGGGCCTATGAAAAACCCCGTGGCCGCCCGTTTTTCCCGCGACAAAGGTCCCTCGCAGCGCCAGCTTCGCGCCGGCGAGCTGGTGCGCCATGCGCTGGTCGAGATTTTCGCGCGCGAGGATCTGCGCGACCCGGCGCTTTCCGGGGTGTCGCTGACGGTGAGCGAAGTGCGAATGTCGCCGGACCTCAAACAAGCGACGGTCTTTTGCGCCGCGCTCGGGTCGTCGATCGACAAGGCAAAGCACCCGGAAATCGTCAAGGCGCTGGGTCACGCGGCGCCGCATCTGCGCCACCTCCTCGGCCAGAGAATCGAGATGAAATTCACGCCTGCGCTCGTCTTCAGATCGGATGAGAGTTTCGCCGAAGCGCGCCGCATCGATGAACTGCTCGCGAGCCCCAGGGTCGCGCGCGACCTCAAGCACGAATGACTGTTACGCTCCGCCCCGCGCGCCTTGAAGACGCCGCCCTCCTCGAACGCTGGGACCGCGATGCGGACGTCATCGCCTCGCACGGCGTCGAATCGCAAGGCGAGGATATCTGGCGCGACGAAGACTGGCGCGCAGAGATCGCGGCGGCGCCCGCATGGCGGCGCATCCTGATCGGCGAGGAGAACGGGCGACCCTTAGGCGCGATCGTCGATATCGATCCGGCGCTTGAAGAAACGCATTACTGGGGCGACTGCGGGCCGGGCCTTCGCGCGTTCGACACCTGGATCGGCGACGCGAAAGACCGCGGGCGCGGCCTTGGCGCGGCGATGATGCGCGCGGCGCTGGCGCTCGCTTTCGCCGACCACGCGGTCGAAGCCGTGATGATCGATCCGCTGCTCTCGAACACGCGCGCGATTCGCTTTTATGAGCGCTGCGGCTTTCGCGCGGTCGAGGAGCGATGGTTCAGCGGCGACCATTGCCTCGTGATGCGCTGCGACCGCCCCGATTGACGCCGCGCACGCGGCCTGCTTGGAAAGCGGCGCGCAACCGTCTCCGGCCGTCCGACCCGGCGCGAGACGAATCATAACGGATGACATCATGGCGAACCGCCGCAAGAAAGGCCGCCCGGTCAACGGGTGGATCGTTCTCGACAAGGACTATGACTTCGGCTCGACCGAGGCGGTCTCGAAGCTGAAATGGCTGTTCCAGGCGCAAAAGGCGGGCCACGCCGGCACGCTTGACCCGCTCGCGACCGGCGTCCTCCCCATCGCGTTCGGCGAGGCGACGAAGACCGTTCCCTACGTGATGGACGCGACCAAGCGTTACCGCTTCACCGCCAAATGGGGCGAGGCGACCGCGACCGACGACCGCGAAGGCGCCGTCGTCGCGCGCGCCGA
>CAZNXR010000022.1:0-6273 GCA_964576815.1 uncultured Caulobacterales bacterium
ATGCGCGTGCATCGTGACAGCGCGCGCAAGGAAATGGACAAGGCGCGGGCGGAATGGCGCCAGCACGCCGAAAAATGGCGCGCGAACGCCCGGACCCAGGCCGAAGCGATGAAGCGCGATTTCGCCAAGACCTTCGCCAAGGAAGAACGCTACGCCTTCCATTGGACCGAGGACGACGACGCCGCACGCCGCGAAGCCGACGAAGTCCGGCGCGAGGCGGCTGAGGCCGAACGCGAAGCCCGCGAGGCGTCGATTGACGCTGAGCGCGTTGCGCTCGAAACCGAAATCGATGCGCTTTCCGATGCGCGCGCCGACCTTGAAGACGCAATCAACGACGGCCTCAATGACGCGCTCGCCGACATCGACGCCGAGGAAGCCGCGCTCGTCGATGAAGATGTGAGCGAAGAAGACCGCCGCATCATGCGTCAGGCCTTTGCTGATGCGCGTCGAAGCATTGAATTTTCACGCCGCGGTCACGAACGCGAGATCGAACGCGCACGCCGCGAACTTGAACGCCGCCGCGCAGAAATCGCGCGCCGACTCGAAGCGCTCGACGTTCAATTGAACGACGAAAATTAACGCCTCTCGCTTCGTCGCAATCGCGACTCTGCTCGCCGCTTCATCGGGGCCGTTGGTCGAATGACGATCAACGGCCCCTTGTCGTTTGGGGCTGAAACGAGGCTTATGCCGTCAAGCGACAAATGTCGCTTCAACGCGCGCTGACGGTGATCGACATGGGACTGACGAAACTCTGCCTCAGATATCCCGCTGCGCTCGCGGTCGTGCTCGCGGTGATTTTTCTTTTCGGCGGCGTGTCGCTGACGCGCCTGCCGATCCAGCTTCTGCCGAACATCGAGCGCCCGGTGCTCGGCGTGTGGACGGGCTGGCGCGCCGCCTCCCCGCGCGAGGTCGAGAGCGAAATCATCGATCCGATCGAGCGCGAACTGCGCGGCGCGCCGGGGTTGAAGTCGATGCAGTCCTTCTCGAACTCCGGCGGGGGATTCATCAATCTCGAATTCGCGCTCGGCACGAACATGGACAAGGCGCTGACCGAAGTGACGAGCCGCCTGCAGCGCGTGCGCGGGCTTCCGGCCGACGCGGACCGGCCGCGTATCAACAATGACGGCGGCGGCGGCGCGGGCGAAACGCTCATTTTCCTTTTCATGCAGCGACTGCCCGGCAACGACAACGCGTCGACGAAGCTGAGCGAGTTTGCGGAGAACCGCATCGCGCCCGAACTCGAAGCGATCGAAGGCGTCGCGGGAGTCGACGTCAACTCGGACGACGGCGATGAGATCGTGCGCATCTCGTTCGACCCGTTCCGCCTCGCCCAGCTCGGCGTCACCATCGACGAGATCGCGCAGAACGTGAATCGCTCGTCGGACGTGACCGGCGGCTCCATCGACGTCGGCCGGCGCAGCTACACGATGCGCTTTGAGGGCCGCTACTCGGCCGAGCAGCTTGAAGACACGATCCTCGCCTGGCGCAACGGCGCGCCCGTGCGCCTAGGCGATCTTGCGAATGTCGCGGTCGTCAATGATCGCGGCGGCGGCGTCGTCTATCAGAACGGCAATCCGGCGATCGGCATGCGGGTCATTCGCGAGCCTGGCGCGAACACGCTGGCCGCAATCGGTGCGATCACCGAGAAGCTGGACGACCTCAACAGCGGTCCGCTCGCCGAACTCGGCTACGCCATTCACAAGAGCTTCGACCCGTCGCTATTCATCAAGAACGCGCTGTCGATGCTGACCGGGAACCTGTTTCTCGGCGTCCTGCTCGCGACCGGCATCCTGTGGGCGTTCCTGCGCCGCACGACGGCGACGCTGCTGATCGCGACGGCGATTCCGGTTTGTCTTGCAGCGACCATCGTCTTTCTCAATGTCTCCGGTCATTCAATCAACGTGATCTCGCTCGCGGGTCTCGCCTTCGCGACCGGCATGGTGCTCGACGCCGCGATCGTCGTGATGGAGAATTTCGTCCGTCTTCGCGAAGAAGGCTTTGAACCGCGAGAAGCCGCCTCGAAAGCGGTCGAACAGGTCTTCGGCGCGCTCTTCGCCTCCACGGTGACGACGATCGCCGTTTTCGTGCCGGTCATGTTTTTTGAGGATGTCGAGGGGCAGTTGTTCGCCGACCTCGCCTTGACGATCGCCGTCGCCGTCACCTTCAGCCTCATCGTCGCCGCGACAGTGCTCCCGACGGCGGCCGCTTATTTCATGAAAGCGAAGCCGAAGGCCGTCAAATCCAAGGCTCAAGGCTTTTTCGAGCGTGCGCCGGACGTCGTCATGGCGCTCACCTCGACGCCGGGCAAGCGCTATGCGTGGATCGCGGGGCTCACGGCGATACCGGTGGCGCTCGCCGTCCTGCTTTTCCCTTCACTCAACTATCTGCCGCCGGTGAAGCGCGCCGCGATCGACGGCTTTATCGGGTTCCCGTCCGGCGCCAACGCCGACACTATCCGCGAGGAATTCGCCGAAGTCGTCGTCGCGCGCCTCGATCCTTACATGAAGGGCGAGAAGGAGCCGGCGCTCCTCAACTATTACCTCTATTCGGGCAATTGGGGCGGCAATATCGGCGTGCGCCCGAAGAAGCAGTCCGACATGGCGCGCCTTGAAAAAATCGTCAACGAGGAGATCCTCGTCGGCTTCCCGGATACGCGCGCCTTTGCGCGCCAGGGCGATCTTTTCGGCGATTTCGGCGGCGGCGGCGATTTCCGCATCGATCTTCAGGCTGCGGACTATGACGCGCTGATAACGTCGACGCCCGCCGTCATCGACATCATCACCGCGGCCCTGCCCGGCGCGACGGTTTGGCCGAACCCCGATCCGCAGGTCGTCGCGCCGGAGATCACCCTCGTTCCTAACGATCGGCGCATCGCCGAAGTCGGGATGACGCGCCAGAGCATCGCCAGCGCGGTGCGCGCGCTCGGCGACGGCCTGTGGCTCGGCGAGTTCTTTCACGAGGACGGGCGCATCGACATCATCCTCAAGGCGGACGAATGGGGCGAGCCGGAATATCTCTCGACCGTGCCCATCGCGACCCCGCGCGGCGGGTCCGTGCCGCTCGGCGAACTCGCGACCTTCAAGCGGACGGTCGGCCCGCAGCAGATCGCGCGCACCGACGGGCGCCGGACGCTCTCCCTCGCCATCAACGCGCCCGAAGGAATAGCGCTCGGCGACATGGTCGCCGCCATCAAGGAAAAGGCGGAGAAAGACATTTACGCCGCCCTTCCCGAGGGCGCGAGCGTGAAATACGCCGGCGAAGCCGACAGCCTGAAACGCGCCGTCAGCAATCTCGGCGGCAATTTTCTCCTCGCCGTCGCGATCCTGTTCCTCATCATGGCGGCGCTGTTCAAGTCGCTGCGCGACGCCGCGATCGTTCTCATCACCATTCCGATGGCGGCGGTCGGCGGGGTCATCGCCATCAGGCTTCTTAACCTCGTCAATCCGACGCCGCTCGATCTTCTCGGCATGATCGGCTTCATCATTCTGCTCGGCATCGTCGTCAACAACGCGATCTTGCTCGTCGAACAGGCGCGCCAGTCTGAAGCTGAAGGCATGTCGCGCCGGGACGCCGTGCGCGAGGCGCTGCGCCTGCGCGTGCGCCCGATCTTCATGACGACGGCGACGACGCTGATGGGCATGGCGCCCTTGATCCTCGCGCCGGGCGAAGGCGCGCAGATCTATCGCGGCCTCGCCACCGTCATCTTCGGCGGCATGACCGTGTCGACCTTGTTCACCTTGATGCTGACGCCGGCGCTGTTGCAGCTCGGCGCGGAAAAACGGGCGGGCGCGCGCGCCGGCGGCCTCGTCCTTCAGCCTGCGGAATAATCGGAGGACCTTATGGTTCGCATCCCCAACTTTATGAAAAAGCCCCCACTGCTCGCCGCGGCGGGCGTCCTCGCCCTCGCCGCCGGCGGCGCGTTCGTCAGCGGCGTCTTCCAGCCGAAAGCCGACGCCGCCGAGGCGACTGCGCCGCAAGGCCCGCCGCCGGCGCCGGTCAGGATCGCCGAAGCGGTGATGACAGACCTTGCGCCGCACGCCGGCGCGCCCGGCTCGGTCGTGTCGATGAGCGACAGCCAGATCGCGGCGGCGACGCCTGGACCCATCGTCTGGGTCGCGGAAATCGGCGCCGAAGTCGCCAAGGGCGAAGTCATCGCCCGCATCGACCCGGCGGACGCAGCCGCGAGCCGCGATGAGGCGCGCGCCGACATCGGCCGCCTCGCCGCGCGCGCCGACCAGCTCGCAAAACTCGTCGCGCGTTACGAAGGGCTCGGCGAGGATGGCGGGGAATCCGAAGCGACGATCGACGAACTCCGCGCTAATCGCGACGCCGCCCGCCACGACCTCGCCCGCGCGCGGGTGACGCTGCGCCGCGCCGAGACCGCGCTTGAGCGCACCGACGTGAAAGCGCCCTTCGCGGGCCGCATCGTCGCGCGCCAGACCGATGTCGGTGAGTTCGTCAGCCCCGGCGCGCCGCTCATGCGGCTTGTCAACACCGAAGACCTCGAGGTCGCGGCGCGCGCAGCAGATTCGCTCCTCGCCAGCGTGTCGCCCGGAGACGTCATCACCGTGAAGAACGGCGAGGAAACGGTCGAGGCGCCGGTGCGCGCCGTCGTGCCGGTCGGCGACGAACAGACCCGCACGCTCGAAGTCCGCCTCGGTCTACCCGAAACGGGCTGGCGCGTCGGCGCCGCAGTCGAAGTGCGCCTGCCGCGCACCGCGAAAAAGCGCGTCGTCGCCGTTCATCGCGACGCGCTGATCCTGCGCGCCGACCGCGTCAGCGTCTTTGTCGTCGGCGCGGACGATATCGCCAAACAAGTCGATGTCGAACTCGGCGCTGCGGACGGAGACCTCATTGAAGCGATCGGCGAGATCAAGGCCGGCGACCGCATCGTCATCCGCGGCGGCGAGCGCCTGCGCGACGGACAGAAGGTCGTCGTGCAAGGCGGCGGCCCGGCGGGGGCGTTGAGTTAGCGCAAGTTGCAGTTTTTACTAGTTGGAATCATCCCCCGCTCATCCTCGCGGAAGGCAAAATCGCGCAGATCAGTCACAACCGGCAGTTGGACTTCACTCCCCCTCCCCGAACCTGTCGGCGATGAGACCGATGAGCGTTTCAAGGGCCTCGCGCGCCTGATCGCCGCTCGCCGTGATCGTGACGCTTGAGCCGTTGCCGGCGCCGAGCATCATGAGACCCATGATTGAGCGCGCGCCGACGGTGATGCCGTCTTTGGTGACGCGCACGCTCGCATCGAACGAGCCCGCAACCGCCGCAAGTTTCGCCGAAGCGCGCGCGTGCAGGCCGCGGCGGTTGACGATCAGGACATCGGCGGAGACTTCGGTCGGATCGCCGGCGGGCATCGCCTCACCCGCGTTCGCCTGACAGCACCCAGGACGCGACATTGATGTATTTGCGCCCGGCTTCATGCGCGGCCGCGACAGCGTCTTTCAGCGGCAGGCTGGTGCGGATCGAGGCGAGCTTGATCAGCATCGGCAGGTTGACCCCGGCGATCACTTCCGCGTTCGCCTTGGCCATCACCGAAATTGCGAGATTGGAAGGCGTGCCGCCGAACATGTCGGTGAGGATGATGACGCCGGCGCCGTCATCGACGCGCCGTGCGGCGCTGAGAATGTCGCTGCGCCGCTGCTCCATGTCGTCGTCGGCGGCGATCGCGATCGTTTCAATCGCGGATTGCGGGCCGACGACATGCTCGACGGCGGCGACGAAATCCTCCGCCAGCCGCCCATGGGTGACGATTACGAGGCCGATCATTCCGGCTTAAAACCCCTTCAAGGCCTCGCATCCTGCGGGTCTTCGCCGATTTGTCCACATAAAACTTGTCGAACGATTACGCGCAGACGATGCGCCGCAGCGCCTTCAGCGCCGGCCCGTGGAAAAGGAATGACCGGCAAGTCCGCATCCGGTGCGAACATGCGCCTTCCGATGACCGGCATGCGCGGCGCGTCCGATCCAAGATCGAAGGCCGCGACGAGGCGCGCTGACGCAATGGTCCGGACGCGCGCCGGGCCGAGGCCGCGCACTTCGATGAGCCCTTTTAGCGCCTCCGGCGCCGAGGCCGCGCCGCCGGGGCCGATGACCACCTGATCGTCGGCGATCAGCGCCGTGCGCCCGAAAGGACACGCTTCGATCGCCGCGAGCGCCAGCATGGACTTGCCGGCGCCCGAAGGTCCCAACAGCAACACGCCCGCGAGCGGCCCGTCGGCGTCGACGGCGAGCGCGACCGCCGTCGCGTGGAGGGGGGTCGGGTGCGGCGCG
>CAZNXR010000022.1:6373-12977 GCA_964576815.1 uncultured Caulobacterales bacterium
ACGACGAACCTTGCTCCCTTGACGGCGCCGCTTTCGTCGCTGCGGTTTTCCGCCCAGATGACGCCGTCATGGCTCGTCACGATCTGCCGGGAAATCGCAAGGCCGAGCCCGGAATTGTTGCCGAAGGCCGAACCCTGCGGGCGCTTCGTGTAGAAGCGGGAGAAAATCTTTTCGAGCGCGTCGGGAGGAATGCCCGGGCCGTCATCGTCGATGATGACCTGGATGATCCGCTCACGGTCATTCGGCGGGATGAGGAATATGCGCACTTCCCCGTCCGGGGGCGAGAAGGACCGCGCATTGTCGATGAGATTGCGGAAGACCTGCCCGAGCGCCGTCGCGTTTCCGAAGAGGTACACCGGCGCGCCCGACGGATCGAAGGCGACCCGCGCCTCGTTCGCCTTGACCGTCATGCGGTAGAGATCGGCGATGTCCGTCAGCAGTTTTCGCACATCGACCGCTTCGCGCGCCTCGCGGGCGAGTTCCGCGTCAAGGCGCGAGGCGTTCGAGATATCGGTGATGAGGCGGTCCATGCGCGCGACGTCTTTCTTGATGACGCCCATCAGCTTTTCGCGCGCCTCCGGCTTCGTCGCGATGTCGAGCGTTTCGCTGGCGCTCCTGATGGAGGTCAGCGGGTTTTTCAGCTCATGCGCGACATCGGCGGCGAAACTCTCGATCGCCTCGATGCGGGCGTAGATCGCCTGCGTCATCGAGCGCAGCGACGCCGATAATTCGCCGATCTCGTCCTTGCGGCTCGAAAAATCGGGAATGCGCGCACGCCCCGCCGCCGCAATACCTTCGCGCACCTTGTCGGCGGCGACGGCGAGCTGGCGGATCGGCTGCGCGATCGCCGTCGTCAGCAGCAAGGATGTGAGCAATGCGGCGGCGCAGGCGAGCCCGAAAAACGGCAGGACGGCGATCCTTGCATCCGCCACCAGATCCTCGATGCCGCCGATCTCCGCGGTGACGACGCCGTAAATCGCCTGCACGCGCCGGATCGGCACCGACACCGACGCGACAAGTTCGCCGTCCTCGTTGAACCGCACGGAGGTGGCGCCGCGGTCCTCGACAAAAGGCGATGAAGCGAGCGCTTCGTTAAGCTCCGCTTCGATCGTGCGGCGTTCGGCGTCGCGGCGGAAGCCGCCGGTCATAAACCGCTTGAGGAACGTCTCCGCCGAACGCGCCACGCGCCAAACCGCGTTGTCGGCGCTTGCTTCCTCGACCGGCGCAAGTTCCTCGACCACGATCTCGTCGGCGCGCAGCATGACGTCGTCGATGAGGAGAGAGGCTGCGTCCTTGACCGGCGGGTCGTCGTTCGTCTGCGGCGCGGCGAAAATCCGCACGCGCCCCTCGAAGCTGTCCCAGACGCGATTGAAAACCTCGCTGACATCGCGCTGCGACAGGGAAAGGCCGCACACTGTCGAACCCGATGCGACGGCGTCATCGGCGTAGACCGGCGCGCATTCGGTCTCGCTGATGGCGACCTGCGCCAGCACGTCGGCGAAGAGCTGCGCCTGCGCACGCACGCCTTGCAATTTCGCCTGAACGAGGCCGTCGCGATACTGCGTGACCCCAAGGGACCCGACGAGCAGGATGAGAAGGCCGATGAAGTTGGCGAGCACGATCGTCAGCGTCAGCCGCGATACGGCGACGCCGGGTCGCAGCCGGCGAATGGCGCGGCGCGGTCGTTTGGCCGCCCCCTCGGACATGCGCTCGATCAGCTCTCCTTATATTTATAGCCGACGCCGTAAAGCGTTTCGACGGCGTCGAACTCCGGATCGACCATCCGGAATTTCTTGCGGATGCGTTTGATGTGGCTGTCGATAGTGCGGTCGTCGACATAGACCTGATCGTCATAGGCGGCGTCCATCAGCGAATCGCGGCTTTTGACGAAACCGGGGCGCTGGGCGAGCGCTTCAAGGATCAGAAATTCGGTGACCGTCAGCGTCACCGGCAGCCCTTTCCACAGGCAGGCGTGACGCATCGGATCGAGCGTCAGGCTCATGCGGCGAATGATCTGCTTTTCTTCTTCCTTCGTCGGCGCGGGCGAAGCGCTCCGCCTGCGGAGCACGGCCTTCACGCGCTCGAGGAGGAGGCGCTGCGAAAACGGCTTCTTCACATAGTCGTCGGCGCCCATGGTCAGGCCGAGCACTTCGTCGATTTCCTCGTCCTTCGACGTCAGGAAGATGAGCGGAAGCTCCGACGCCTGACGAATACGGCGGAGGAGCTCCATGCCGTCCATGGTCGGCATCTTGATATCCGAGACGACAAGATCGGGCGGCGAAGCGGAGATGTCGGCGAGGGCCTTCGCGCCGTCTTCATAGGTCTTCACCGTATGTCCTTCCGCCTCCAGCGCCATGGAGACCGAAGTCAGGATATTTTCGTCGTCATCGACAAGCGCGATCGTCGCCATAGAAGTCTTCCCTCAGCTTTCGACGCACCCTAGCGGCGTTCCCCGGGCGCTACAAAGGCGGCCATGGGGCTTTATTGTGTCGCGCCGCCCGCTGCAGCGTCGATGACGGCGGCGAGGTCGAAATCCCGCTGGGTAAGACCGCCGGCGTCGTGGGTGGTGAGGCGGATATCGACCCGGTTCCACACATTCGACCATTCGGGGTGATGGTCGGCCTTCTCGGCGGCGAGCGCCACCCGCGTCATGAACCCGAAAGCGGCGTTGAAATCGGCGAATTTCAGGGAACGCCGAATCGCCTTGCCGCCGGGTTCGAGCGACCAGAGCGGCGCACCCTTTATGGCGGCGTCGATGGCGGCGCGGTCGAGGGGGCTGGAACTCATGAAAGACCGTTCGGGGCGAAAAAGAGGCCTAACACGAACCCCTCCCCCATGGCGAGGCGTCGGTCCGCAGCTTCGCTTGAGGCGCAAAACCAGCCTCCTGACGCGGCTGCAAATCGCTTGCTATCGATCAACCGGAAAGAGGCGGCGCATGGCGCGCCGCCTCGTCCCAGTTCTTGCATGCGAAAACGCTTCCCTATTTACGCCATGTCGCCGCGAAGCGGTGACTATCCGCGCCGTCATAGCCGGCGATGGTGCGGGTTAGTAATCCGCGATTGCGCGCAGCTTCGTATTCGCTTTGATAGTCCGACGCGGAAAGATCGTGGCGCGCCGTCCAGTCGGGTCGCGGCGCGGAGGCGAAGATCGCTGAAACCCAACGTCCGCCAGCGTGGCTGTAGACGCTGAGATAAGCGGGGTATCGTTTGGCGTCAGCCTGATCGAGGACGGTCGCCTGATACTCGCTCATCGGAATCTGCGATTTCAGGTTCCAGCCGCCGATCGACTGCTTGCGGTAGAGGACGGCGTAGCGGCGCTTTCCATCGACCGAAACGACCGAAACATTGACCGGCGACAAGCCTCTCGACTTCGCAACGTCAAGTTCATTCTGGTGAGCTTGCTCCGAAAGCGCGTGCCGCAGGATGTAGTCGCCGGGCGTTTTCTTGAAGACGATCGTGTAACGCGGGCCGGCCGCCGATCCGCAACTCTCGACCATCACAGGGGCGAAGCCGTCTTCGATCGCCGCATCGGTGCGCGTCTGCACCTGAGGCGAGGTTTGCCCGAAATGGCCGCGCCATTGGGCGTCGGCCGGGCGCCACACGAAATTGTAGAACAGCTTGCCTTTCACCGCATAGCAATCGACAACCGTCGGCATGAAGCCCGAATTTCCAAGATGCGACCACAGGCGCTGCATCGAGCCCGCATCGAGGCCGTGCCGCGCATATTCAGGCGAGAGCCTCGTCGGCGGCCAGAAGATCGTGTTGCCTTTCGGGATGATCTTGCCCGAAAAACTCGTCCAGCTGTCGATATCGACGTTTTCAGAGACCCTCGGCTGCGCAAGGCCGCGGCGGAACTTGGTCTCAACGCCGACCCAGTCGTCATTGTCATTTGCGAAGTTCGGACCCTTCTTCGCGACGTGAATATGAAGATGCGGGCCGTGCGATTCGCCGCTATTTCCGACGCGGCCGAGCAGCTGACCGGCCTTCACCCGCTTGCGCTGCGCCGCGGGAATATCGACGCGCATATCGATCCCGAATTCGTTCTCCGGCGCCTTTCCTTCGACAATCGGCAACAAGATGTCGTTGTTCGGACAGATTGACGAAGGGATCGTTCCCGGTTGCGCATGGGCGTAGAGCGCCATCGTACCGTCGTCATGGATGATGAAAACGGAATTGCCGCCGCCGCCAATGCGTCCCGCACGCCGCATCGGATGAAGCCAGAGCCGCGCATCGGCGTCTTCGCCGGAAATGCTAGGACGCGGGTTTTCCGGCGCGTTGCGCCAGCACGCAAAAACGACGCCGTCGCGCATGGCGTAAAACGGCTTGCCGTAGATGACGCGATTTTGGTTTTTCGGATCGTCCTTGTCTTCGGTGACGCCCGCCTTTAGCCCCGACCATTTGTTACCGTCGGTCAGGCGCACCATCGAGATGTCATAGCCGAATTTCTGCGACGGCGTAACTTTGTGGTCGAACGTCGAGACGCGCTCGCCGGGCTTCAGATCATCGGCGTAAAACGGCAGGTCGTAGATTTGGGCCATTGCGGGCGAGAGCGTCGCCGCAGCGGCGAAAAGGCGGATAATCAAGCGTTTCATGGACTTTCTCCCTTGAATGCGACTTCATGCACAGGGAGGTTAGGTTCCGCTTGATGGCGCAAGCACGCGGAGATTAGGGCGGAATCGCGGCTTTCGCCGTAAGCTGTGATCCAGGACACAGCACGCGCCGCCGGCGCGCGCGGCCGCCTCGATGTTTCCTTGCCAGGCGTGTGCGCCGCCCGGCGGGACCCCGGTGATTTGTACACGGAACGCCAGAAGGGGCGTGCGGGGCTCCGCCCTCGAATCAGGGACCCCGTTTCGGTGGGGCGTTTGCGTCCGTGGCGATTTTCGGCTCGCGCCGCCGTCAGCGTCCGATCCTTGCTTTCGGCGGGGGAATTGTCAGACAGTCGGCCTTCCAGCCAGGAGGGGCCCCTTGTCCGATATCTTCCGCAGGAAGCCGATCGACGCGCTTGTCGACGAAAAGGCGCCCGATCGCCTGAGGCCGACCTTGTCCGCCTGGCATCTCGTGCTGCTCGGCGTCGGCGCAATCGTCGGCACCGGGATTTATACGCTGGTCGGCGTCGGGGCGGAGCGCGCGGGGCCGGCCGTCATGATCTCCTTCGCCGTCGCCGGCGCGATCTGCGTCTTCGCCGCGCTCGCCTATGCCGAGCTTGCGACGATGATCCCGGCCTCGGGCAGCGCTTACACCTATTCCTACGCGTCGATGGGCGAGATCGTCGCCTGGCTCGTCGGTTGGGCGCTGATCCTTGAATATTCGGTTGTCTGCTCCGCCGTCGCGGTCGGCTGGTCCGGCTACGCGACCGGGTTTCTTGCAGGGCTCGGCGTCGATTTGCCGGCGCTCCTCACGGCTGGGCCTGGGGATCCGAAAAGCCCGGGGCTCGTCAACCTTCCGGCGATCGTCATCATCGCCGCGGTGACAGGCATGCTGCTCGTCGGCTTGCGCGAAAGCGCTAACGTCAACGCCGCGCTCGTCATCGTGAAGATCGTGGCGCTTGGCGTGTTCGTCGCGCTCGCCCTGCCCGCCTTCGACATGGCGAATTTCGAGCCCTTCTCGCCCTACGGCTTTGCGGCGACGACGGACGAAACCGGCGCCAATCGGGGCGTGATGTCGGCGGCGGCGATCATCTTCTTCGCCTTTTACGGCTTTGACGCGGTATCGACCGCCGCGGAAGAGACCAAGGATCCGGGCCGCAACCTGTCGATCGGCATCATCGGCTCGATGCTCGTCTGTACCCTGATCTATATGACGGTCGCCGCCGCCGCGGTCGGAGCCCTTCCCTTCAAGGATTTTTCCGCCTCCGGCGAACCGCTAGCGCATATCCTGCGCATCCTCGGCCATGGCGAGGCGGCCGCGGCGATCGCCGGCGCCGCCGTCATCGCCTTGCCGACCGTCATCCTCGCCTTCATGTACGGGCAGAGCCGCATCTTTTTCGTCATGGCGCGCGACGGGTTGCTGCCCCGCCGCCTCGGAGCCGTCGACAAAAAGAGCGGAACGCCGGTCGCGATGACAATCCTGACGGGCGTCGTCTGCTCGGCGCTGGCGGGCGTCCTGCCGCTTGCGACAATCGCGGAGCTTGCGAACGCCGGCACGCTTTGCGCCTTCGTTGCGACTGCGGTCGCGCTCATCATCCTGCGCGTACGCGAGCCCGATCGCAAACGTCCCTTCAAGGTTCCGCTCGGGCCGGTCGTCGCCGTGCTGGCGATCCTCGGCTGCCTTTACCTGTTCTTCAGCCTGCCGACGGCGACACAGATACGCTTCTTCATCTGGATGGGTATCGGCCTCGCCGTCTATTTCATCTTCGCCCGCCGATCGGCCGCCCGTAGCGTTTGAACCCGGGGCGACGGATCGAGGCGGGCGACGGAAGTTCTGTATGCTGACGGTCAGCAGGGCGAAGGACGGGGTTCACCCCGCCGCCTTCATTGACGCCGGCGGGCTGAAGCCCGCCCTACGAGAAGATCGACGCTTTCGGCCGACGCTCTAATCGACGACTTTCAACAGCTCGACATCGAAGATCAGCGCTTCGTTGGGGCCGATGGGACCGCCGGGCGTGC
>CAZNXR010000023.1:0-12969 GCA_964576815.1 uncultured Caulobacterales bacterium
GATTTCGTCCAGCGGGTCTTCCTCCGCGGCGGGAGCGTCAGCGATGAGGACTTCGGCGGCATCCGATGCGAACGCCGCGGCGGGCCCTGGGGATTCCGTTTCGCCGGCGTCCGCAGCCTGATGATCATGGTGATCGTCACGGGAATAGTCCGGCCGCCCGCCTTCTCCGCCTTCGCCCAGCGCGGCGTCGATTTCATCAAGCGCGGCGTCGTCGTTTTCGCCGGCGCGCGTCAGGGCGAGCGCCGCGGCGAGATCGGCCTCCTCCTTGTCGGCCTCTTCGAGAAGCCGGCGATCGGAGACGGGGATCTGGTAATAATCCGGATGGATTTCGCTAAAGGCGAGAAAGCCGTGGCGGTTGCCGCCGAACTCGACAAAGGCCGCCTGAAGCGAGGGTTCTACCCGAGTGACCCGCGCGAGATAGATGTTCCCGCGAACCGGCCGCTTGGAGGCCGATTCAAAGTCAAAGTCTTCTACCTTGCCGTTCTGGAGCACGCAGACGCGAACCTCTTCCTGGTTCGCGGCGTCGATAAGCATCGTCTTTTTCATTTATGTCTCTTGCGGCGCGCAGGGCGCGCGGCGTCTCGCCGGGCCTGCTCGTGCCGTTCCATCTGCGCAGAAGCGAACGCCCGGAAACGCGCCGGACGAGGCTTTCACCGTCGTCTGGGTTCGCGAGGGATGCCGGCATCTGCTTTGTTCCAATGACGCCGCGCGCGTTCACAGCGCGCAGCAGGGTTCAACGTCTGGCGCTCGCAAAGCGCCGCTTGCTCCCGGATCGGCGCCGTTCAAATATCAAACGGGGCGCTTCACCCGCCCGGCATCAGGAGCTGCCGGGCTCATTCTTGGCGTCCTTTCCGGGACCTTGTCGGCCCCAAGGGACGCCGCCCAGCGCCGAAGCGCGGGGAGAATTCCTGTGAACATGGATTTCCGCGCGAAACCGCGAATCTCAACCATGTTTAATCGAAGATGCATTACCACGGGAAAAAAGGAAAGCATCCCTTAACGCCGACTCAGCTTTTGATAAGGCGTCTGGCGGAATTCTTAACGGAGCGTTAACTCTAGGGGCTCAAGACCGCCAGGGGCCCGCTGGTGGCGACTTTGACAGGCGTTAATACCGTGCTCTCCGTGCTGAAATCGAGCTTAGTCGCGGCTTTCGCCGGGGCGGCCGCCCTGCTGTCGGCGGCGGGCGCCGGCGAGATTCAAGGAATCCGTTTCGGGGAAACGTCGCCCGCCGAGACACGTATCGTGCTCGACGTCGCTGGAGATATCCTGACCGACGGCGACCCTGTCGAGGGGCGCCAGTCCCTGACCCTGACTTTCGACCAGAAGACAAAATTCGCCGCCCCCGCGGCTTCTGGCCAAGGAAAGGGTCTCGTCGCCAGCTACGCTTTCCGGTCGTCGGCGCCTGTCTCGCTCGATCTGGTGTTCAAATCACCTAGCAAAATCAAGTCGCTATTTGTTATCCCGCCAAACGCCGCCAATCGCCTGCACCGGCTCGTGATCGATCTGGAAAAAGGGGCGCCGACACCGGCATCGGTCGCTGCCGCGGTCGCGCCGTCGGTCCCCAAATACGATACGCTGACCGAGGTCATCGAAGCCTCAGTTCCGACACCAGTGGCAGCGATGCCCTCGCCCGGATTGAAGCCGTCGGCGACGCCTCCTGCCCCGGTCGCCTTGGTTTCAAAGCCCGTAATCGTCATCGATCCTGGCCATGGGGGCAGCGATCCCGGCGCGACCGGCCCGTCGGGCTCGAAAGAAGCCGCCATCAATCTCGCGGCCGCCTTGATTCTCGCCGAAACGCTTGAAAAATCAGGACGTTATAAAGTCGTTCTGACGCGTCAGACAGATAGTCGCCTAGCCCATGATGAGCGTTCGCGCCTCGCCCGGGAAGCGAAGGCTGACCTATTCATCTCGCTCCATGCTGACGCGCACGGCGACGTCAAGGTGCGGGGCGCGTCGGTCTACACCCTATCTGAAGAAGGCTCGGAGCGCTCCGCGCGAGAAGCGCTCGCGCACGGCAATTATCACGTCTTTGACGTTGATATCGGCCAGACCGATCCGGAGGTCGGCGGCATTCTTTACAACCTCGCGCAGCGAAAAACCGAGAATGAGTCGGACCGGTTCGCCGAAATTCTCGTCAACCGGCTCAAGGGAACGACGCCGCTCCTCAACAATTCCCACCGCCGCGGGAACTTCAAGGTCCTCCTCGCGCCGGACGTGCCGGCCGTTCTTCTCGAACTCGCCTTCATCTCGAACACCAAGGACGAGGCCAATCTAAAATCAGAAGCCTGGCGCAAGCGCACCATGGCGGCCGTATCGGGTGCGATCGACGCCTATTTCGATGAGCGGCGCGAATCCTTGCACGCGGGCAACATTCCCGCCTCGCCGACCAGATAAGGGCGTTCTTGCGCCCTTAAATCCAGTATAAGGACGGCATGCCCGAATAGGGGGCAAGGGCCCCCGCCCGTAGAGTGAGATAGCGATGTCGGACGATCAGGTTTTCTTCGAGGGTGTCGAACGCAACCCTGCGCTGGCGCCGTCGCCCAGACGACGGCTGCCGCTCTGGATTCGAATTATCGGCTTTGTGACGGCCGGCGGCGCGGCGCTTGCGCTTCTGTCGGTAGCCGGCTTCGCGCTCTACATGTTCGGCCTCAGCCGCGATCTGCCCGACTATGCGGCGCTCGCGGAATACGAGCCGCCGGTGACGACGCGCGTCTACGCCAATGACGGCTCGCTGGTCGCCGAGTTCGCGCGCGAGCGGCGTCTTTTCATGCCGATCGAGGCGATGCCGCAGCTCATCAAGGACGCGTTCATTTCGGCCGAAGACAAGTCGTTCTACGAACATGAGGGGCTCGACTTCCGCGGCATCGTGCGCGCGCAGATGTCGAACGTCGGCAACCTCATCCGCGGGCGGCGCCTCGAAGGCGGCTCGACGATCACGCAGCAGGTCTCGAAGAATTTCCTTCTGTCGAGCGAACAGAAGATCGAGCGCAAGATGAAGGAATGGCTCGTGACCCGCCGCATCGAGCGCGCGTTCACGAAGGACCATATCCTCGAGCTCTACCTCAACGAAATCTATCTCGGGAATCGCTCCTACGGCATCGCTGCGGCGGCGCTCAACTATTTCGACAAGCCGCTCGGCGAGCTGACGATTGAGGAGGCGGCCTATCTCGCAGCGATCCCGAAGGGTCCGAACAACTACCACCCCGTCAGCAACTACGACCGCGCGCTCGATCGCCGGAACTGGGTGATCAATCGCCTTTTCGAAGACGGCAAGATCACGAAAGAGCAGTTCGAGGCGTCGAAGGCGACGCCGCTGAACGCCAAAATCGCGCCCCCGCTCGGCGCACGCGACTGGGCGTCGGAGTATTTTGCGGAGGAAGTCAGAAAGCAGATCGCCGAACGCTACGGCTCCGAAGCGCTTTACGACGGCGGGCTCGCGGTGCGTACGACGATCGACCCGCGATTCCAGCAAGCGGCGGGAAAGGCGCTTCGCCGCTGGCTTGTCGATTACGACCAACGCCATGGCTGGCGCGGTCCTCTATCGACGATGACGATCGGCGAAAATTGGAAAGACCAATTTGTAGAGGTCGAAAAGACGCTCGCTGCGGCGAAGACGATTTCCGCCGACCTAGCGCCGTGGCGTCCGGCGGTCGTGCTCGGCGCCGCACGCGGCGAAGCGACCATCGGCCTTGATGACGGAACCGAAGGAACGATCCCGCTCGATGCGATGAAATGGGCGCGCGCCTACAAGTCGGTCGATGCGCTCGGCGAGGAAGTCAGCGCTGCGTCCAGCGTCCTCAAGAAGGGCGACATCGTCTATGTCGAACCGCTGGAGAACGAGGGAGCCTTCGCCCTTCGCCAGCCGCCGGCGGTCAACGGCGCGCTCGTCGCTATTGATCCCCATACGGGGCGCGTGCTCGCCATGGTCGGCGGCTTTTCGTTCCAGCTCTCCGAATTCAATCGCGCGATGCAGGCGAGCCGTCAGCCGGGTTCGACCTTCAAGCCTTTTGTCTACGCCGCGGCGCTCGACAGCGGTTACACGCCGTCTTCAATCGTGCTCGACGCGCCCTTCGTCGCGCCGGGCGTCAACAGCTGGTGGAAGCCCGGCAACTACGCGGAGGGGCGCTTCTACGGCGAATCGACGCTTCGCCTCGGCATCGAACAGTCGCGCAACACGATGACGGCGCGCCTTGCGCAAGATCTCGGCATCGGTCGAATCCTCGATTACGTCCAGCGGTTCGATCTTTCCGACAAAATGCCGCGTGAGCTGGCGATCTCCCTCGGATCAGGCGAGACGACGTTGATGCGCATCACCGCCGGCTATTCGACCTTCGTCAACGGCGGAAAGCGGGTGACCCCATTCCTGATCGACCGCGTGCAGGACAAGTCTGGTGCGACCGTCTTTGTCAGCGACGCCCGCGCCTGCGCCGGTTGCAGCGGCCTCGCGTGGAGCGGGCAGCCAGAACCTCAGCTCTCGGACGATCGCGAACAGGTCATGGATCCGCGTACGGCCTATCAGATGGTCTCGATGCTTGAGGGCGTCGTTCAACGCGGCACCGGCTCTGCGGTGAGGAAGCGCGTCACAAAACCCATCGCCGGCAAGACCGGCACGACAAACGACTACAAGGACGCATGGTTCGTCGGCTTCGCGCCCGATCTCGCCGCCGGCGTCTTTGTCGGTTTCGACATGCCGGCGAGCCTCGGCGAAGGCGAGGCGGGCGGCGGCGTCGCCGCGCCCGTATTCGGCGACTTCATGGCGGAAGCGCTGAAGGACGAAGCGGGCATCCCCTTCCGGGTCCCGTCCGGCATCCGTCTTGTGCGCGTTAACGCCAAGACCGGACGGCCCGCGAATGCGGGTGATGCGAATGTCATTCTGGAAGCGTTCAAGGCGGACGACTCGCTGACGTCGCAGCCGTCAAATGACGAGCTGGCGCTCGATCCGCTAAGCGCGGCGCCGCGCACCGATCCGCCGCCCTCGGTGGACGATCTCAATGGAATCTACTAAGCGATCTCCGCTATGAGAACCGACATCGCCCAACTCGCCGCCAAAACACAGCAGTCGCTCGACCTGCTGAGGAGGCGTCTTTGACTGGGACAAAGCCAACACCCGTCTGGATGAGCTGAACGCGAAGGCCGAAGCGCCGTCTTTTTGGGACGATCCGCAGGCTGCGCGGAAGCTGATGCAGGAGCGGACCGCGCTTGAAACGCAGATCAAGGCGATCGGCGAGATTGCAAGCGAACTCGAAGACCTCTCGGCGCTTGCCGATATGGCGGAGGACGAGGGCGACGCCGCGAGCGCTGACGATGTCCTGACGCTCATGAGGGCGCTCGCCGAACGCGCCGGCACGGCGGAGACCGAAGCGCTCCTCTCGGGCGAGGCCGACGGCAACGATTGCTATCTCGAAATCCACCCCGGCGCCGGCGGCACGGAATCGAACGACTGGGCGGCGATGCTGCTGCGCATGTATGTGCGCTGGGCGCAACGGCGCGGCTATTCGGTCGAGGTGATCGAGGAGCAGGCGGGCGAACAGGCCGGGATCAAATCGGCGACGGTGAAGATATCGGGCTTCAACGCCTATGGCTGGATGAAGACGGAATCCGGGGTCCACCGCCTGGTCCGCATTTCGCCTTATGATTCAAACGCCCGCCGTCACACGTCGTTCGCGTCGGCCTGGGTCTATCCTGTGGTCGACGACTCGATCGAGATCGAGATCAACGAAAGCGACTGCCGTATCGACACCTATCGGTCGTCCGGCGCCGGCGGACAACACGTCAACACGACCGATTCCGCCGTGCGCATCACGCATATTCCGACCGGCATCGTCGTCGCCTGCCAGAACGAGCGCTCGCAGCACAAGAACCGCGCGACGGCCTGGAACATGCTGCGCGCGCGCCTCTTCGAGCTTGAACTGCAAAAGCGCGAGGAGGCCGCCGCCGCGATCGCCGCCTCAAAGACGGATATCGGCTGGGGCCACCAGATCCGCTCCTACGTTCTCCAGCCCTATCAGATGGTGAAGGATTTGAGGACCGGAGTCGAAAGTCCGACCCCGGATGACGTGCTCGGCGGCGACCTCGACGCGTTCATGGCGGCCGCGCTCGCGCAGCGCGTCGTCGGTGAGGCCGCGGCGTAAGTCGCCGCGCGCCTCAGACCTGAGCGTCCGTTCTTGCAGTCCGGCATCTCGTTGGGTTTACTGCGTCGCTGGTTCGGAGATGCCGCCATGCGCCTCGCCGCCGTTCTCTTCTTGGTCTTCTCCGCATGCGCGCCGCGCGCCGATGCGCCCCCTGAGCCCTGCTGCACGGCGACGATCACCGCGGTCGTTCCAGACGGCGCGCCGGCGGTCTATCTCACCGGCGATCTGCCCGAACTCGGCCCATGGAGGCCCGACGCGCTTTTGATGTCGGGAGTAGGGCGCGAGCGCGTGGCGCGCGTGACGGCGCCGAAGGGAACGGTCTTGGAATACAAATTTACGCTCGGCGGCTGGGAACGCGAAGCGCTCGGGCCTTCGGGCATGGTGATGGCGAATTTCCGGCTGGCGCTGGAAAGGAACAACGCAGCGCGACACGAGATCACTGACTTCAGGAAGGAAACGATCACCTATGTGGAGGACTGGCGAGGTTCCGGCGTCAAGGGAACGCTCGTCTACTGGACCGAATTTCCTTCGGCGATCCTCAGCCCGGCGCGTCATGTCTCCGTATGGCTGCCTCCGGGCTACGATGAGGATGCGGAGCGCCGGTACAAAGTGCTTTACATGTCAGACGGGCAGAATCTTTTCGATCCGCGCATTGCGAACACAGGCGTCGACTGGGGCGTCGATGAGGCCGTGACGGCGCTCGTCGAGGAAGGCGCGATCGAGCCTGTCATCGTCGTCGGCGTCTGGTCGAGCTCCATGCGGGGCCATGAATATTCGCCCTGGCACGGCGCGCCGGATTATGCGCGCTTTCTGGTCGAAGAACTGATGCCGCGCGTCAACGCGCAATACCGGACGCTGACCGGCCCCGAAAACACCGCGCATATGGGCTCGTCGATGGGCGGGCTCCTGTCTTTTTATCTGGTGCGCACGCGACCGGATGTCTTCGGCGCCTGCGGCTGCGTATCGACGCATTTCCCGCTGTCCGAAGCGATGGCCGCGCAATATTTTTCGCTCGGCGAAAAACCGGAGAATCCAGACCCGACGCCCTACATCCTCAAGGACATCGCGTCGGGCCTCACCATGCCTGACGGCGTGCGGCTATGGTTCGATTATGGGACCAAGGGCCTCGACGCAGATTACGCGCCGACCCACGCCGCCCTCGGGAACGCGCTGACAGCGCAAGGCCTCATCGACGGCGAAGATTTCGTCATCCGGGCCTACGAAGGGGCCGACCACAATGAGGCGTCCTGGCGCGCGCGCCTGCAGGACCCGTTGCGCTTTCTTTACGGAGAGGGTTGATAAGGCTTCACCGGCGCCGCGGGCGTCCGCGCGTTCGATCGGGTTCTTGATGATGCGTTCTCTGCTTGCGCCGGCGTCGGCGGCACTTTTTGTTTTCGGCTCGGCGGCGGCTCAGGACGCGCCGGCGCCTGTCTCCCTCATTCCGGCGAGCGCGGTCGAGGCGACCGATGCGGCGCGTCTCAACCAACTCGAAAAGGCGATCGATGCAGCGTTCGAGACCGGCGATTTCGTCGGCCTCAGCGTTGCGGTCGTCCGGGGCGGCGAGGTGACATTCCTGAAAACCTGGGGACAGGCCGAGATCGGCGGCGCGCCCGTGACGCCGGACACCGTCTTTCGCATCGGCTCCTTGTCGAAGGGCTTCACCGGCGCGCTCGCCGGCCTTGCGATGACGGAAGGAAAGCTCTCGCCTTCCGATCCGGCGACGCGCTTTGCGCCTGCGCTCCGGCTCGCAGGCGGCGCCGAGAACGCGCTCGAACTCGGCCATCTCCTCAGCCACCAGACGGGATTGCCGCCGAACGCCTATGACAATCTTCTGGAGGCGGGGACGCCCGTCGCCGACATCTATCCGAAATACCGCTCGGTGAAGCTGATCTGTCCGGTCGGCAAGTGCTATTCCTACCAGAACATCGCCTTCGATGTCGCCGGACGCGCCGTTTCATCGGCCTACGGAATTTCTTACGCCGACGCGCTTGAGTTGCGTGTCTTCGCGCCGCTCGGCATGAAAAGCGCCTCGGCCGACGAGGAAGGCCTCTACGCGGCCGGCGACTTCGCGCGCCCGCATGTTCGCGACCGCATCAAGGGTGCGGACGACGCCTTCGGCCCGTGGCGCAAGACGGAGATAAAGCCGATCTACTGGCGCGTGCCGGCGGCGGGCGGCGTCAACGCGTCGATCAGCGATATGGCGCAATGGCTGAAAGCCGTCACAGGCCATGCGCCATGGACCCTGACGGGCGATACGCTCGATCTCATCTTCACGCCGCGCGTCAATTCGCCGGCGGAAAACGTCCGGATGCGGAGCGTTTCGCCGCGCTTCAGGGCCGCGCAATACGCCTTCGGCTGGCGGCGCTACGCCTATGAGGGCGCTCCGTTGATCGCGCATTCGGGCACGGTCGAAGGCTACGGCGCGCAGATCGCCTTCCTGCCGGAAAAGGATGTCGGAATCGTCATCCTGTCGAATTCCCGGTCGAAGCGCTTGTGGCGCATCTTGCCGACCTTCCTCGACATCGAACTCGGTCTGCCGCGCGAGGACTGGCTGGCGCTGAATGAAAGCGCAGCCGCGGCGGGGTCGAAATAGCGCGCTACTCCGCCGCCACCGCGACCGGCTCGGCCGCCGGAGCGGCCCGCGCGGCAGCGGCCTTCGAGAACCGCATGACACCGTCGTCGATCCTGCCGTGGCGCAGCACCATGATGTCGCGGAAATAGCTTTGCGGATTGCGCCACGGGTCGCGGTCGCCTTGCTTGGGCAGGCGTTCCGCCGCGCGCAGAATGTACCCGGAATTCAGGTTCAAAAACGGTTCGGCTTTCAGCGACGGGTCGTCATTGACCGGCGTCGCCATGTCATGGCCGTTCTTGTCCATGAAATTGATCAGCCGGCAGACATATTGCGAAATGAGGTCGGCGCGCAGCGTCCAGGACGAATTCGTGTAGCCGAACACGAAGGCGAGATTGGGAAGCCCTGAGCAGGCGAAGCCCCGATAGGTGAACGTCTCTCCGAGATTGACGGTCCGTCCGTCGACGCTCGCGCTAGCGCCGCCCATCGCTTCGAGCGTCAGGCCCGTCGCCGTCACGATGATGTCGGCGTCAAGCGTCCTGCCTGATTTGAGGCGAACGCCGTTCTCGACAAAGCCGGCGATTTCATCGGTTTCGACCGACGCCTTGCCGGCGCTGATGGCCTTGAAGAGATCGCCGTCCGGAACGACGCAGAGCCGCTGGTCCCAGGGGTTATAGCGCGGGCGGAAATGCTTCTCGACGTCGTAGTCCGCCGGCAATTGTTCCCGGACGAGGTTGAGCAGCCGCTCTCCCGCCTTTTCCGGATCGGCGCGGATTATCTTGTACATGATCTGCTGGAAGACGATGCGGTACCAGCGAACGAACCGATAGGCGAGCGATCGCGGCAAAACCCTCGACAACGCCTCTGCGGCGCTGCTGTTCTGCGGCAGGGAGAAGAACCAGCTCGGGCTGCGCTGAAGCATGGTGACATGCGCGGCCGTGTCGGTCATCGAGGGGATCAGCGTCACGGCGGTGGCGCCCGAGCCGATGACGACGACCCGCTTTCCGGAATAGTCGAAGTCCTTCGGCCAAAGCTGCGGGTGGATGATCCGTCCTCGGAACTTGTGGGCGTCCGGGAAGTCGGGCGTATAACCCTCCGAATAGCGGTAATAGCCGGAGCACATCCACAAGAAGCCGCAGGAATAGCGCATTTCGCCGTCGCGCGTTCTCGCCGTCACCGTCCAGCGCCCGCTCGCCGTATCGAATGCGATCGCCTCGACCCGCGTCGAAAAGCGGATATGACGGTCGATGCCGTATTCCTTTGCGGTCGCGTTGACGTATGACTTGATCGATGGTCCGTCGGCGATGACCTTGGGCTCGCGCCAGGGATGAAAGCCGTAGCCGAGCGTGAACATGTCGCTGTCCGAGCGTATGCCGGGATAACGGAAAAGGTCCCACGTACCGCCCATTTCCTCCCGCGCTTCCAGGATCGCAAAGGACTTGGACGGGCAATATTTCTGCAGGTGATGCGCGGCCCCCACGCCGGAAATCCCGGCGCCGACGATGATGACGTCGAAATGCTCCATACGGGGAAGCTCCATTCTTCAAGTCATGATAGAACAACAAGGCGGTAAACTCCACAGTTTACCGCGTCGCCCTTGCCAAGGGCTCCGGTTCGCCAGAGGGCTACATCATGATTGCGCCTTTCTGGGAGACGAAAGCCCTCAAGAACATGACCGAAGCGGAGTGGGAATCCCTCTGCGACGGCTGCGGACGCTGCTGCATGGTGCTGCTGGAGGAGACGACGTCGGGACGCCTCTATGAGACGAACGTCGCCTGCAAGCTCTTCGATGTCGCAAAGCGTCGTTGCACGAATTACGCGCAGCGCCAGAAGCTCGTGAAGGACTGCGTCAAACTCTCGCCGGGCAACGCCGCCTCGCTCTCCTGGATGCCGGAAACCTGCGCCTATCGCCGGCTCGCGCGCGGCGAAGAATTGCCGGATTGGCACCCATTGCGGACCGGCGCGAGCAAGAGTGTCGAGGAGGCGGGCGTCGCCATCATGAAAGCCGTCAGTGAGCGGACGGTCGAAGCGGACGACATCTGGGACCATGTGATCGCCGTGAGGCCCCGGCCCCGCAAGCGCCGGCGTCGCTGAACCATGCCCTTGACGCGCGCCCCGACACGCGGACAGCCTGTCGATCAACGCAATCAGAGATGACCCGCATGATCCGCCTCGTCGCGCTCTTCGCCGCCGTCTGTTCGACCGCCGCCTCGGCGCAATCGGTTCCATGGCGGGCAGGTTTCGGGCCGGACGAAAGTCCGGCGCCGCAGATGCGACCCGCGGATTTCGAATACTGGCCGGGCGCGCGATACGATCCGGCGATTCCGACGCTTGAGCGCGTTCTCGGCCACAAGAACGGCGAGCGCGTCACACGGCCGGAGGACGCCGTTCGCTACCTCGGCGCGCTCAGGCGCGCGGCGCCCGCTCGAATGCGGCTCTACGAATACGCGCGCAGCTGGGAAAACAGGCCGCTCGTCTACGCCGTCATCGGCTCGGAAGCCGCGATCGCGAAACTCGACGAAATCAAGAAAAACATCGCGCGGGCCGCTGACCCGTCAGCGCCGCTCGGCGATGCGCTGTCGGAATTGCCGGCGACGATCTTTCTCTCCTACAGCGTTCACGGCAACGAGATTTCGGGCACGGATGCGGCGCTCCTCACCGCCTATCATCTTCTCGCCGCGCAAGAGGACGCCACGGCGGACAAAATCCGGCGGGACGCGCTCGTCTTCATCGACCCATCGCAAAATCCCGACGGGCGCGCGCGGTTCGTCCACAATTTCGAAGTCGCCGAAGGGCTTGAAAATTCCGGCTCAGCGATCGCCGCCGAGCGCAATGAGCCCTGGCCCGGCGGGCGGACCAATCACTATCTCTTCGACATGAACCGCGACTGGTTCGCGCTGACGCAGCCCGAGACTCGCGGACGCGTCCGGTTGCTGCGCGAGTGGCGCCCGCTTGTTTTTGTTGATCTCCACGAGATGAGCACGGAATCGACCTACTTTTTTTCGCCCGAAGCGCGGCCCTACAACCCGCATCTTGCGCCTTCGCAGCGTGAGAATCTTGAGCTCTTCGGACGCAATAACGCCAAATGGTTCGACCGCAACGGGTTTCCTTACTTCACGCGCGAGGTCTATGACGCGTTCTATCCGGGTTACGGCGCAAGCTGGCCGTCTTACTACGGCGCCGTCGCGATGACCTATGAGCGCGGGTCGGCGCGCGGCCTCCTTGCTGACCGGCGAAAGGGACCTGATTTTCACTATCGCGACAGCGTGCGGCAGCATTTTATCGCTTCGATCGCGACCGCGGAGACGGCCGCCGTCAACCGCGACAAGCTTTGGCGTGACTTCCGCGCCTTTCAGGAGTCAGCCGTCAACGAAGGCAGGCGCGAGGCGACGCGCGCCTACATTCTTCCGGCCGGCCACGATGACGCGGCGGCGTTCCGGCTCGCGGGGCTGCTGACCCAGCAAGGCGTCGAAGTCCTGACGGCGAGATCGTCGTTCTCCGCCTGCGGAAAGAGTTTCGACGCCGGAAGTCACGTCGTGCCGCTGGCCCAGCCCGCAAAGCGCCTCATCCGCACCCTTCTCGACAATCAGGTCGATCTTGAAGCCGACTTTCTCGCCGAGCAGGAACGGCGGCGCGCGAAAGACCTCGGCGACGAGATTTATGATGTCACGGCGTGGTCGCTGCCGATGATGATGGGCGTCGCCGTCGCATCCTGCGAGGGGGCGACGCCGGGCGGAGGAAATTTTGTCACGCATGGCGGACGTTTGACGCGAGCGGGCGCGCTCACCGGCCCGGAAGGCGCCGTCGCCTATCTCGTCGCCTGGGGCGAGCGTCCAGCGGCGCGGCTCCTTGCGCGCGCCCTTCGCGCCGGGCTTACCGTCTCTTCGAGCGATCGCGCCTTCAGGATCGGAGAGCGGTCCTTTCCGGCCGGTTCCCTGATCCTTCAGCAGGCGGACAACCGGCGCGACCTCCGCGCGATGCTCGCCCGCTTTGCGCAGGAGACCGGCGCGAATGTCCTCGCTGTTGCGGACAGTTGGGTGAGCGAGGGACCGAATTTCGGCTCCGAGAACGTCGTCGCCATGAAGGCGCCCAGGATCGCTGTCGCGTGGGACGAGCCGGCGAGCGCCACCATCGCCGGCGCAACGCGCTATGTCATCGAGCGTCAGTTCGACTATCCGGCGACGGCGGTGCGCGTCGAAGACATGAACAACCGAGCGCTCGATCAGTTCGACGTCATCATCCTGCCGGGCGGGGGCGATTATGCGAGCG
>CAZNXR010000024.1:0-12702 GCA_964576815.1 uncultured Caulobacterales bacterium
TCATGGCGAGGCCGACGAGGCGCGCCGGCGTCAGGCCGTATTCATCGACGCGCATCCAGAGCGCTGAGGCGGCAAGGCCGGCATAAACCGGAAAGATGGCGATCGCGACGGTCGTCGACAGGCGCAGCCACCATGGCGGCGGCCCGCCTTCGCCATTCTGGTAAACGCCGTTGAAGACCAGCATGCCGACAAAGGCGAGACCAAGCATGATCGCGCCGGGATAAGGCCTGTCGAAAATCGCATCCGTACCGTTGACGGCGAGCGTCATCAGGAAGGTGACCGAGAACACCGCCATGATCGGCATCGCGATGCGCGAGAAGAGGAGCAGGATGAACCGCAGCGCGCCGAGCACGGCTTCGAGGCCGCGGATCATCGCGATCGACAAACCACCGACGGCGCCGAGGAAGGGGAAGAAGAACCACGGCTCGTCAAAAAGCTTCGAGAAAAAGTCGACGCCCATCTGCTTCAGCAGCGCGGCCCAAGCATAGAGGAGCACGAGGGCAAGGCCCGCGAACAGATGCGCGCCTGCGCCGATCAGCGGCAGGGTGATGCCGTGGAGAAAGACGGATTGATATTTCGGCGGCGCTCCGGTTTCGAGCGTCGCCTTCGCCAGCGTCAGCATCAGGTAAAAGGATAGCGGCGCCGCGACGAACGACCAGAAGAGGATCGGAAAGCTGTCAAACTCGAAATCGCCGCCGCCGGTGACGTCGATCGACGCGAAGAACCAGGTCGGCGCCGCGAGAAGGGCGGCGATAAGCGCCGCGGGTATGAGAGGCGTCAATAGGCGCCCGCGCGCCGCGAGCAGGAGCCAGCCCGACGAGAAGGTGACGACGAGCTGCATCAGCGTCGTCGGTACGGGGGCGGGGAAGCTTCCGCCATCCCAGTATTCGACGATGCCGTAGAAGGCCGCGCCGGCCGCCAGCCCGACGAGCAGGCTCAACAGCCCCAGCCCGCGCCCGCTTTCGGCGGCGGCTTGCGGCGCATTCTTCGGTTTCGCCTCGCCCATACCCGGACCCCTCACGGGAAAAATATCACGGACTGAGCGATGCCGCGAGCCGCGACAGGCCGCGGCGGCGCCGGTAAACTCTCGCCTCACCCCAGATTCGCGAGGTGCGATGCGGCAATACCACGATCTGATGCGCCGGGCGCTGGAGACCGGCGACGACCGGGCCGAGCGCACCGGTACGGGCGCGCGCTCGGTGTTCGGCCATCAGATGCGCTTCGACCTCACCGAAGGCTTCCCGCTCGTCACGACCAAGAAGCTGCACACGAAATCCATCGTCCACGAGCTTCTCTGGTTCATCGCCGGCGACACCAACATCGCTTATCTGAAGGCGAACGGCGTTTCGATCTGGGATGAATGGGCGGACGAGAACGGCGAGCTTGGACCTGTCTATGGGCGCCAATGGCGGTCATGGCCGGGAAGGGACGGCGCGGCGATCGACCAACTGTCGTGGGTGATCGCGGAGATCGGGCGCAATCCCAATTCGCGCCGCCTCATCGTGACGGCATGGAACCCGGCTGAGATCGCCGACATGGCGCTGCCGCCCTGTCATTGCCTGTTTCAGTTTTTCGTCGCGAAGGGCCGTGTCTCCTGCCAGCTCTATCAGCGTTCGGCGGATATTTTTCTCGGCGTGCCGTTCAACATCGCGTCGTATGCCTTGCTGACGCACATGGTCGCGCAGGCGACGGGGCTTAAGGCGGGCGAGTTCATCCACACGCTCGGCGACGCGCATCTTTATCACAATCATTTCGAGCAGGCGCGCGAGCAGCTCTCGCGCAAGGCCCACCCGCTCCCGCGCCTCGTCCTCAATCCGGAGATCACCAACCTTTTCGACTTCACCTATGACGATATCCGCATCGATAATTATGTCGCGCATCCGCACATCAAGGCGCCGGTGGCGGTATGAGTGAGATGCAAAATCTAAGTTCCGCTCTCAAACGGGCCCGACTTGATGCGCCCCTTCACCTCCTCCTTGCGGGGAGGTCGAAATTTGCAAGGCAAATTTCGGGTGGGGGCATGCCGCTTCAACAAGCGCAGCAATTCAATCTCAGCATCATGACCCCCACCCAAAACCGCTGCGCGGTTTTGGCCTCCCCGCAAGGGGGAGGCGAGGACGCGGCTCTTCGGGCGCTTTCAGTCCTCAGCGGGAAGGAGAGGTCAAAAACCTACCGCAGCACGCCCTTGTAGGAGACTTCGCCTTCGGCCTTCGGCCCGACCGGCGTCGTCAGCATCCATTTGATGTGAGTGATCTCGTCGCCGCGCGCCGGGCGCGGCTCTCCGCCCTCGACGACCGTCAGGCGGCCGCGCGCGACATAGGTCGCGCCGCCGTCGGCGGAAAAAGCGACGCTCGCCGCCCCGCCATCCGCGACCGACCCCTCGACATAGGCGACTTCCTTCGGCACCGGCATCACGAGCACGATATCGCCGGCGGGCGCTGCGCCTTCGTTCTTGTAGCGGATCGAGTAAACGACGGTTTCGCCCGGCGTGACCTTGTCGGCCGGCAGGCGCTTGACCGCCTGTTCGCCGTTCTCACCGACGACGACCGTCTCCTTCTCGACGACCTGGCGGGCCGACATCGAGGCCTCGGCGGCGGCGAGCATCAGCGGCGCGGCGGCCAGAAAAGCGAAAACCTTGCGCATGGGCGTGGCCTTTCAACTTGCAATTCCCGGTCTTCCCCTACGCCGACGCGGTAAACGCCGCCCTAACGCGAAACGCGGGTTTTGATCCAATTTCTTTACTTACTTTTTTCTATGCACTGGCCGACAACCGTTTTCTCTTTAATTCAATAGGCAAATATTTCCTATCGTCAACTTTATCGCTTTGTTTACGCCGCCGTGCGAAACCGAGGCGTCTTGGTGCATGGGGAATTGCGCATGATGAGTTTAGGCCGCGGCATGCGGAGCGTTGCGTTTATCGGTGCGGCTTTCGCCGCGGTCATCGGTTCTGTTCCCGCGCTCGCCGCCGGCACCAGCGCCGGCACGAGCGTCTCGAACTCGTTCACGCTCGACTATCAGGTCGGCGGCGTTTCGCAGACGCAGATCGACACGTCGGGAACGCCGACGCTGTTCACCGTCGACCGCCGGGTCGATCTGACGGTGACGACGGTCGCTAACGCGACCGTATCGCCCGGCCAGACCGGCGCGCGCGTCGTCTACGGCGTCTTGAACAGCGGCAACGACAACACCGCCTGGCGCCTGTCGGTCAAGGACATCGCGGCCGACACCTTCGACATCGCGACCTATACCGCGGTGTTTTACACGGACGCGGGCGGCGACGGGATCTTCACCCCCGGCGTCGACGACGCCGGCGCTGGGACGTCCTATACGCTGGGCGCGGGCGTCACCCCGAACGTCGCGCCGGACGCGACGCTCTGGGTCGTTCTCACGGGTAACATCCCGGCCGGGGCGACCAACGGCCAGTTCGACGATGTCGCGCTGATCGCCAACTCCTTTTATCCGACGGCATCGCTCGATCCCGCTTATGCATCAACGCCGGGCACGGAAATCACCGCGGCGGCGTCGAACACGCTCACCGGGGCTGCGCAGGACGTTCTCGCCGACGGGGCCGGCACCGCCGGCGCGCCGGAAGACGTCGCCAATGACGGCGCGCACTCCTCGACCGCGCGCTACACG
This sequence comes from uncultured Caulobacterales bacterium, assembly GCA_964576815.1. Lineage (GTDB taxonomy): Bacteria > Pseudomonadota > Alphaproteobacteria > Caulobacterales > Parvularculaceae > Amphiplicatus. The sequence goes on from CAZNXR010000024.1 coordinate 3,637, forward strand.
GTCTCCGCCGCCGCCGTCACCGCAGGCAAGACGGTCGCGGTCGTCGCCACCAACCCGGTGGATTGCGCGACCGACGCCATCGCCGGCGGCTTCGCGACGCCGGGCGCGTGCGTTGAATATGTGATTTCGGCCTCGAACGCGGCGGGCGCTTCGGCGACCGCGACCAACATCGCGATCAGCGACGTGCTGCCGAACGAAGTGCAGTGGGTGTCGGCGGCGCAGTCGGGCTTCACGGCGGCGGGCACGCTGACCAACCCGGCGGGCGGAACGGGCTGCACCAGCGCCTGCACGGTGTCGCTGACGGGCGCTTCGCTCGCGCCGGGCGCGACGGGAACGGTCACCATTCGCGCGCTCGTCCGATAGGCGCGCGCGGGATCTGGCGGAAACTCCTCAGCGCCGCCGCCCCGGAAAACCCCGGTGCGGCGGCGTCGCCTTAGAGGGCGGGTTGTGTTTGGACCGAAAGGGCTCGCGTAGCGTGGTTGGGCGGGGAGACATTGCAGGCGTTTTGCGGCGAACCCTCGCCGCCGCTTGGCTTGCGCCGCTCCTGCTTTTCCTGACGCCCCTCGCCGCCGCCGCGCAGCTTGGCGCCGAGGTCGTCAACCGCGCTTCTGTCGATTTCACCATCGGCGGCGTTCCAGGTTCGCTGACGACGCCCGACGCGACGTTTGTAATCGAGGCGCGGCGCACACCCTCGACGATCACCTTTTTCCGCTATTCCCCGACCGTCCCCGGCGCCGTTCCGACGCAGCTCAACGGCGCGCAGTTTCAAAACGGCGCCGGCGGACCGTTCGCGCCCGTCGGCCCGCTCGTTTCCGCGGGCGGAACGCCGATCAACACCGCCGCGCCCGTGCTGCTGACGGAGGCGAACGCCTATTTCGCCGGCGAGCCCGTCATCATCCGTGTGACGGACCCCGGCCAGAACGGCGATCCGTTCACGATCGAAACGATCATCGCCACGATCGCCACGCAGAACGGCGACTTCGTCACGCTGCGGCTTTTTGAAAGCGGGCCTGATACCGGCGAATTCTACGCCTGGATTCCCTCGGCCGCGGGAACGCCGGTCCAGCATGACGCCGTCCTGACGATCGCCGGCGGCCAGCGCCTCACCGCGCGCTACCAGGACCCGTTCGACGCGACGGAAATCTCGACCGACACGGCCGGCGTCGATCCGTTCGGGCGCCTCTTCGACAGCCTGACCGGCGCGCTTCTCGACGGCGCCATCGTGACGATCGTCGAGGACGCGACGGGACTACCGGCGAGCGTCTTCGGCATTGACGGGATCTCCGCCTATCCCTCGACGCTCGTCACCGGCTCTACCGTCACCGACGCCGGCGGTACGACCTACAATCTGGGCTCCGGCCAGTTCGTGTTCCCGATCATGGCGCCGGGAACCTACCGCCTCCTCGTGACGCCGCCCGCGGGCTATAGCGGCCCGTCCGCGGCGCAGCCGCCCGCCTTCGACGCGCTCGCCAACGCCCCGTTCACCATCATCCCGGCCTCGTATGGCCAGCCCTTCCTGCTCGACGGGACGGTCAATCTCGAATTCGACGTCCCGCTCGATCCGTCAACGGATGTTCTCCTGACGAAGTCCGCCGCGGTCTCGACGGCTTCGGTCGGCGACTTCGTGCGCTATGCGCTGCGCATCGAAAACCGCGGGACGAGCGACGTGCCGGCGCGCATCGCCGACACGCTGCCGCCGGGCTTGCGCTTCCAGCGCGGCTCGGCGCGGGGCGACGGCGCGGCGCTTCCCGACCCGCTGATCTCCCCCGACGGGCGCACGCTGACGTTCGACGCCGGCCTTGTTCCTTCGGGCGGCGCCGTCACCCTCACCTACATCACCGAGGTGACGGCGGGCGCGCGCCTCGGCTCGGCGGTCAACGCCGCGCAGGTCGTCAGCGCGGGCGGCGCGCCCGTTTCGAACCGGGCGGAGGCCGCGGTCGATATCGTTGACGATTTCCTAAGGTCATCCCTCACCATCATCGGCCGCATCGTCGAGGATGGCTGCGAAGACGATAAAACCGCGAAGGGCGTAGAAGGCGTCCGGCTCTACCTCGAAAACGGCTTCACGACCGTCACCGACGAAAACGGGCTCTACCATTTTGAAGGGGTCAGCCCCCGGACGCATGTCGTGCAGGTCGATGAGGAAAGCCTGCCGGGCGGGTACGGCCTCGTCCTCTGCCGGGACAACACGCGCACCGCCGGCAACCCCGGCTCGCAATTCGTCGATGCGCGCGGCGGCGCGGTATGGCGGGCGAATTTCCATGTGAAGAAATTGCGCGAGGCGGCGCCCGCAGAGAAGCCCGAAGCCGAGGCCTACAATCCCGACACGGATTATCGCCGCTTCGACAAAGCCTGGCTCAACGGTCAGGCGGGCGGCGACGCCTTCGCCTACCCGGCGGAAGGCGCGACGCCCTCGGCCGCCAGCCTCAACCTCGGCGTCAAGCATGACGTCGGCTTGCGACCGACGCTCTACCTCAACGGCCGCGAAGTGCCGCCCGAAAACTTCGCCGGCCGCGAGGTCAACCTGCTCAGGACAACGGCGCTGACGCACTGGAAGGGCGTCGACCTCCGCGAAGGCGACAACCATTTCGTGGCGAGGTTGCGCAATGAAGCCGGCGTCGAAGTCGCGCGGATCGAGCGCGTCATACCTTTCGTCAGCCGCGCCGAGCGCGCGGCGCTGCTTGAAGACCGAAGTTCGCTCTTCGCCGACGGGAAATCGCGTCCCGTCGTCGCCATCAGGGTCACGGACGGCGCCGGACGGCCAGTAAGGGCCGGCCGGCTTCTCAGCGTCGAGGTGTCGGCGCCCTACCGGACCGTCGAACGCGCGCGCGCGGAGGAGAGAAACGCGCTCGACGCGCCGCTCTCGGCGCTGTCGGGCGTGCCTGTCAGCCAGGGCGGCGTTGCGCTGATCGAGCTAGAACCGACCGTTGAAACGGGACCGATCCGGATCGAGGTCGAACTTGAGGGCGGCCGGTCGCGGACGTTCCAGGCCTATGTGAAGCCGGCGCCGCGCGACTTCATCGTCGTCGGACTCGCCGAAGGCCAGGGCGGCTTTGAGGATCGACGCGGCGTCGCCGATGCGCTCGACCTTGTCGGCGACGGGCGCATCGCCGGCTTCGCGAAAGGCACGGTGAAAGGCGGCTGGCTCGTCACGCTCGCCGGCGACACCGCCAAGAAGCGCGGCCGCCAGGACGGCGACCTCTTCCTCGACGTCAATCCGGACGAGCGCTATCCGCTGTTCGGCGACCGCTCGACACAGGACTTCGAAGCGCAAAGCCGCTACCCGGTCTATCTCAAAGCCGAGAAGGACGCCTTCCGCGGCGTCTTCGGCGATTTCGACACCGGCCTTTCGGAGTCGAAACTGTCCCGCTACTCACGGCGTCTTTCGGGTCTGGGGGTCGATTACCAGGGCGAGCGCTTCGAGTTTTCGGGGTTTGCAACCGATACCAACCAGGCCTTCGTGCGCGACGAGATCGCCGCCGACGGCACCTCGGGCCGCTTCCAGCTGTCCGCCGCGCCGCTGGTTCGGAATTCCGAGACCATCACCATCGAGACGCGCGACCGCTTCCGTCCGGACGTGATCCTTGGAAGCGTCACCCTCGCCCGCTACGCCGATTATGAAATCGACTTCGACACCGGCGAGATCGTCTTCCGCCTGCCGGTTCCGGCGAGCGATGCGGCGTTCAACCCGAACGTCATCCTCATCGATTACGAAACCTCGGCGCCCGTCGATCGCGCGCTGACCGCCGGCGGGCGCGGCGCGGTGAAGTTTCTTGACGGCAGGGCCGAGGCCGGGGCGACCTTCATCCACGAGGAAGGAACGGGGGCCGACGCTGAGACAACCGACCTCGCCGGCGCGGACCTCGTCGTCAATCTCACCGAGGCGACGGAGCTGCGCGCCGAGTATGCCCGCACGTTCAAGGACGGCGCTACCGGCGCACCCTCAGCGGACGCCCTTCTCGCCGAGGCGGGCCATACCGGCGACCGCATCGACGCCAAGGCCTACTACAGCGAAGTGGACCCGGGCTTCGGCGTCGGCCAGCAGACCTCCGCGACGGTCGGCGTGCGCCGGTACGGCGCGGAAGTCCGTGTGCGGATTGACGAGTTTGACGGCGGTCTGACCACCGAAGCGGGCGCGCGCTCCGTCGAGGCGAAGGCCTACCGCGAGGAGAACCTGTCGACCGGCGCGGCGCGCGACATCGCCGAAGTAGCGCTCCGCCAGGACGGCGCCGAAACGTCGGGCGCGGTCGGGCTGCGCGCGGTGCGCGAGGCGCCGCAGACAGGGCCGGAGCGCGAAGGGCTGTTCGTCACCGCGCAGTTGCGCCAGCGCTTCGAGAAACTGGGCCTCTCCCTGCGCGCCGCGCGCGAACAGTCGGTCGCGGGCGATGACGCCTCGGCGTTGTTCCCGACGCGCACGAGCCTCGGCTTCGATCAGCGCCTGTTCGACGGGTTCACGCTGTCGGCGACCCATGAAATTCTCTCGGGCGACGCCGTCTCGCAGTCGAACACGACTGTCGGCGTCAAGGCCGAACCGTGGACCGGCGCCAGCCTGACGCTCGCCGGCGACCGCATCACGCAGGATACGGGCGAGCGCATCGGCGCGACCTTCGGCCTCGACCAGCAGGTGCGGCTGTCGGAGAAATGGACGGGCTCGCTCGGCCTGTCGCGGCGCGAAGACCTCAAGACCGAAGGCGGCCTCGATATCGTCGATGACATCGTGCCCGACGCCCCCCGCTCGCCCTTCGAACAGGCGAACGGCGCCTTCACCTCGCTCTATGTCGGCGCGGGCTTCCGCGACAAGGCGACGACGGGCTCGGGCCGTTTCGAAATCCGCAAATCGGACGAAGGCCAGCGCTACATGGTCGCGACGGCGGCGGCGCGCGAGCTTTCCGAGCAGCTCTCTTTCGGCGCGGCGAGCCGCTTCGAGCAGAACAACAACGATCTCACCCCGGACGAACGCCGGTTCGAAGCGCGCATCGGCGCCTCCTGGCGCCCGCATGACGACGGCGTCGTCATCTTCAACCGCCTCGACGTCAAGCAGCAGTCCGTCGATCTTGAAACAAAGAGCTGGAAAGCCGTGCACAATTTCGCGCTCAACGCGCAGGCCTCGGGACGGCTCCAGCTTTCCGTCAATCATGGAATCAAATACGCCGCGTTCTCGGCGGACGGATCCGATCTTTCCGGCGTCACGCAGCTCGCCGGCTTCGAGGCGCGCTACGACGTGACGCGGCGGATCGACCTCGGCGTCCATGCTGAGGCGCTCTACTCATGGAACTCGGGCGCGCTCCAGTATTCCTACGGGCCCTCGATCGGCGCGTCGCCGGCGAAGAACGTCTGGCTCTCCTTCGGCTGGAACATCGACGGCTTCAGCGACGCCGACTTCGCCGCGGCGGAGTATTCCGCGGCGGGGCCCTACCTGAAGCTGCGCATCAAGTTCGACCAGCACACGGCGCGGGGCCTTCTCGACGCGATCTCGCCGCGCGCGGAGGCGAGACCATGATCCGCCTCCTGACGATCCTCGCGGCGCTTGCGCTCGCCGCCGCGCCGGCGCGGGCCGCGCTTTCCTGCGGAGCGGGCGCAGAAACGCTCGACTGGGACAGCGGCGGCGTCGCCTGGACCGCTGGCGCGCTATCGGGAAGCTATACGGTCGGCGGCGAGACGATCGGGGTCGCGTTCACCGGCGCGACGGGCCGCCTTATCAATATTTTCGGCCAGCAGACTCCGTTCAAATCCATCGCCCTGACGGGCGGGCTTACGCCGACGCAGCAGAGCCTGCTGTTCGTCGTCAATTATGTGAACACCTCAGAAACACTGACGATGACGCTGACCGCCGGAACGCCGGGCCAGGGCGTCGCCGAAATCGAGTTCACGATCTTCGACCTCGACACCAACGGCCCGACCGCGCCGTTCCGGTTCCAGGACCTGATCACGGTCACCGGCACGCTCGGCGGCGTCTCCGCCGGCAATCCGACTTTTACGCCCGGAAGCGCGAACACCGCATCCGGCAATGTCGCAACGGGCGCGAATGCTTCCGCGAACAACGCCGCCAACGGCAATATGACGATCAAGTTCGCAACGCCTGTCGACCAGATCGTCATCGCCTATCGCGCCGGACCGCAGTCGATCGCCGATCCCGCCCAGCAGGGCATGAGCCTTCATGACATCAGCTTCTGCCGCGCCGGCGTCGATTACGGCGACGCGCCCGCAAGCTATGGCGCGCCCTCGCACAAGATCGTCGCCGGCGTCGCGCTCGGCGCGGGCGCGCCCGATGCGGAAGTCGCCCCGCAATACAGCGCCGCGGCGAATGGCGACGACGTCGCCGGCGTCGACGACGAGAACGGCGTCGCGCTCCCTAGTCTCGTGCGCGGCCAGCCGGCCCTCATTTCGGCGAGCGTCGCCGGCGCAGGCGGCTTCCTGCAGGCGTGGATCGACTGGAACGGCAATGGCGTTTTCACCGACGCGGGCGAACAGATCGCGACCAACCTTCAGGACAACGCCGCCCTCGACGCCAACCCCGCGGCCGGCGTGATCTCGTTTCTTGTCACGCCGCCCGTGACAGCAACGACAAGCCAGACCTATGCGCGCTTCCGCTGGTCGACGACAAACGGCCTGACGCCGACGGGAACGGCGGCGAATGGCGAGGTCGAAGATTACGCGCTGACGGTGCAGGCTGCCGCGCCCGCCCCCTCCTGCGACGTCGGCCAGCTTCTCATCAACCAGACCGGAAACGCGGCGAGCGTCGTCACCTCGACCGGCGTCGCCAATCCGGCGCGCTCGCTCGGGGCGCTTGCGGCGCTCGGGACGTCGCCGCCGGGCGCGGTGTCCGCGGAAATCAACGACAGCGCCGACATTCTCGTGCTCGATTTCGGCGTCACCGTACCGCAATTCTCGCCGCTCATCCTTTCCGCCGCGCGCGACAGCGGCGGCGCCGGCAACACCGCGCGCGTCACCATCCAGCTCTCGCCGGACAATGTCGCCTACACCACGGTCGGGACCTATGGCGCGCCGGGGGCGACCTATCCGTCTCTCGTCCAGAACGCGCTGGAGCGTCCCGTCATCACCGTGCCTGCGGGCGGGGCGCGCTTTGTCCGCCTCAGGACGGTCGACAATGACGACATCTTCATCGACGGGCTCGAATATTCGCAGGTCTGTCTCGCCTCGGCGACGCTGACGGCGGTCAAGACCGTCGCGGTCTATGATCCATCCGCACAAGGACTGTTCGCCGTCCCCGGCGCCGACGTCGTCTACACGATCACGGTAACGAACTCCGGCACAGGCCCCGCTGACAACAACAGCATCTTTATCGTCGACCGGCTGCCGGCCGAGATCGACTTCTTCAACGGCGACATGGACGGGGCGGGGCCCGCGACGGGCGCGGTCTTTTTCACGCAAAGCGGAGCGGGCCTCACCTTCACGCTGGCGACTGACCTGCGCTATGCGACGGGCGCGACCCCGCCGGCGAATTTCGCCGCCTGCTCCTATACGCCAGCGGCGGGCTATGACCCCAGCATCCGCTTTGTCTGCCTCAATCCGAAGGGATCGATGGCGTCAGGCAGCCCGGGCCCATCCTTCAGCGCGAGTTTCCGCGCGCGGGTGAAGTAGGCCATAGCGCCGGGATCGACGGAGTCGATGAATTCGGGCAGAAACACGCCATGCCCGCAGCCGCCATTCACGATCTTCTTCGGCCCCTTAGCGATCACGAGCTAAAGCATGCGCCTAGAGAACTCTTTTTCGAAGGTGATCGTTCGCTCTTGAGGGATAGGGTAAGGGTTTCGGTCGTCGGAACACGCAAACCTTCCCGCGAAGGCTCTACCCGTGCGCGAGCGCTATCCGAAGCGTTGGTGCGCCATGACATCGTCATCGTCAGCGGTCTGGCCGAGGGAATAGATACCGTCGCGCATCGAACAGCTATCGAAAAGGGCGGCCGGACCATCGCCGTGTTGGGCACGCCGCTCAGCAATCCCTATCCGCCGAGCAACCGAGCGCTTTTTGACGAGATCCGCGCAAGGCACCTTGTCATTTCACAGTTTGCGGACGGAAGCCCGTCGAAACGGACGAACTTTCCTCGTCGAAACAGAACGATGGCGCTGATTTCCGACGCGACGGTGATTGTTGAGGCGGGTGAAAACAGCGGCTCGCTAAATCAAGGTTGGGAAGCTTTGAGGCTGGGTCGCCTGCTCTTTCTGATGAAGAGCGTCGCCGAAAACCCGACGCTTTCATGGCCCAAGGAAATGGTGCGCTACGGCGCCCAAATCCTGTCGGGACGAGAAGAACTCGACGAAATCCTCCCCGAGATTCCGCGCTTCACGGCGAACGTCGAACTTGCTTTCTGAAATTCGCTACGCAAGCTTCGCGAATTACTCGCCGCGTGGGCAGAGCGAGCTTTCGCGGACATCGCGCCTCGTACGAGACGCCATCAAAGCCGGCAGGCGACAGTTTATCGATCGCGTCGCCGAGTTGATCGGAAAGCATCCGGAATGGCCGATCGACGATTTCTTAAGACCGGACGTGACGCTGGTTCCGGTGCCGGGCAGCGCGATCAAAGGGGCTGGAAATCTTTGGATCCCAAGGCTGATTTGCCAAACATTCCTCGCTCAAGGACTGGGCGCCGATATGTATGAGGGCCTGCAAAGAACGTCCGCAGTTCCAAAGTCGGCGTTCGCAGCGCCCGGCGCGCGACCGACTATCTTGGAGCATCACAAGTCTATGCACGCTGAGCCCCGCCTCTTTGCGCCCCAGCGGATCACACTCATCGACGACGTTATCACGCGGGGCCGCACTTCATTTGCGGCTGCATGGCGGTTGCACGAAATTTATCCGGACGCCGACATCAGGGTTTTTGCGATTATAAGGACACAAGGGCTTTTGCCTGAGATCGAAGCCCTTAGGGACCCCAGCGTCGGCGTTATTCGCCTCAACGCGACAGGATCGGATGTGAACCGCCATCCCTGAAACCGGCGGCGCTTATTCAGGGCAGCGTACCACGCGCGTAGGAATGGACTTCGAGAAACTGGAGCGGGCGAGGCGATTCGAACGCCCGACCCTCACCTTGGCAAGGTGATGCTC
>CAZNXR010000025.1:0-12678 GCA_964576815.1 uncultured Caulobacterales bacterium
GCGGACAAGCGATGATCACGCTGCGCGTCGATGGAGAAGAAGCGCTGCGTCAGCCAGCCCCGGTCGGGACCGACATCAGCTTCATCGCGCCGCTCGACCGCCCGGGGCGGTCGATCATCGAGTTGGAAGTCGAGGACGCCGGCGGCGAATTGACCTCGCGGAACAACATAGCCGTTTTGCCGATCACCGTCATTCGCGACCGATTGCGCGTGTTGCTGATCTCCGGCGAACCGCATCCGGGCGAGCGTGCGTGGCGGAACCTGCTGAAGTCGGACCCGGCGATCGATCTTGTTCATTTCACCATCTTGCGCCCGATTGAGAAGGCGCAGAACGACAGCGCGCTGGAAAGCGAGCTTGCGCTGATCGAATTCCCGCAGGACGAACTTTTTATCGAGAAGCTGAGCGAGTTCGACCTTGTCATCTTCGACCGCTTCACCGACCGCGGGGTTCTCAACGCCTTTCATTTCGACAATCTGGCGCGCTATGTCGAAGGCGGCGGCGCGGTGCTTGTCGCGTCCGGGCCGGAATTCACCGGCGATTTCAGCATCGCCAATCAGCGCAACTTCGCTTTCGTGCTGCCGGCCTCGCCTTCAGGCCCTGCGATCGAAGGGGCGTTCCGCCCCCGTCTCAGCGAGGCCGGCGGGCGTCACCCGGTCACCGCCTCGCTTCCAGAGCAGGAATTCTGGGGCCGCTGGCTTCGGCTTATTCCAGCAACCGTTCGAGCCGGCGACACGCTGATGAACGACGATGAAGGCCGCCCCTTGCTCGTACTCGATCGCGTCGGCGAAGGCCGCGTCGGGCTCCTTCAGTCCGATCATGTCTGGCTGTGGGCGCGCGGCTTTGACGGCGGCGGTCCGCACGCGGAGCTTTTGCGCAGGATCGCGCATTGGTTGATGAAAGAGCCGGACCTCGAAGAAGAGGCCCTGTCGCTGCGGGAGGAAAGCGGAGCGCTGGTCATCGAACGCCGCACGATCGGCGACAGCGCCTCCCCCGTTCGCCTGATCGCGCCGGACGGCGCGGAAAGCGATGTGACGCTCGCCGCCGAGGGTCCGGGGCGGTTTTCCGCGCGCGTTCCAAGCGCGCCGCGCGGTCTCTACCGGGCGCGATCGGATGACCTTTTCGCCATCGGCTCGGTCGGCCTCGCCGCGCCGCCGGAATTCGAGAATGTCGTCTCGGATCGACGCCCGCTGTCCCCGGCGGCGGCGGCGTCAGGCGGCGGCGTTTTCGATATCCGGCGTGACGGCGCTGTCTCAATTCCGGACGTTCGCCGCGTCAGGGCGGGATCGGCGAAGGCCGGCGCGGAATGGGCGGGCCTTGTCGAACGGCGTGCGTTTCAGACCGATGCGGTGAGGGATCGGCCGCTCGCCGCCCCGGTTCTGTGGCTTCTCCTAATTGCTTCGCTTCTCCTCGGGGCCTGGCTTGTCGAGGGGCGCGGCGGCCGCACCTGATGCGCGGGCCGGGTCTGCGGCCGTTTTGGCGCCGCCTGCTTAACCCCCTCTCAATTAACGCGCTTTAACGTCGAGCACGTCGTGCATGGTTCGGGGAAGTGCGGGAGCGTTGCGTTGTGGCGTTAGAACCAGAAATTCCGTCCGGAGACGGAGAAAAAGAACGGCCCAAGCGCAGCGGTCTGTCGGGGCTGTTCGGCTTTCGGGCGGGACTTACCGAGGTCCAAGAGCTGCCGGCGATGGATGTCGCCGCGGGTCTTGACCGGGCCCTGCGCCGCACGGGCGGGCGCGAAACGCCGCAGCCGCCGACTGCGAATATCGACAACAACATCAAGGACGCGCTCCTCGCCATCGAATCCGCCCTCTACTCGATTGACCGCGTGCGCGAGATAATCGAGCAGGCCTATGAGGTCGCTCTGTCAGCCCATGAGTCGGAAGAAGCCGGGGCGCGCGCCCTTTTGGCGGAGAGCTTCGACGAATTGCGCCTGCAGATTAACTCAACGGTTGACGCCATCAATGACCGCGGCGCCGCGCTGATCGGCAAGAACGCCAAACAGATCGACGTGAAACTGGGCGGTAAGGCGCAGTACTCGGTATCGCCGTTCCGGCTCGACGCTTCCTCAAAGGGCCTCAACATCACGCCGCCGCGCGACGCCTTCGAAACCTATGAAGAGATCAATGCCGCGCTCGACGAGCTGGATTACGCGCTAAAGCGCGCCGACCGGGCCGCGGCGGCCTATTGCGGCGATGCGCAGTTCCTGATCGCGCGTCTGGCAGGCGATGAGGCTGCCGCCTGACAGCGTGCTGGGCAAGCGCTTCTAAGGTATCCCGATCAGCTTATGCGTCTGCAGGCTGAGCCGCCATTGCGGGTGCGCAAGGCAATACGCGATAGCTGCAGCGGTGTTCGCCTCGCGCGCGGGGCCGTCCATCGGCTGCAGGAAATAATGCCGGAAAGCGAGATCTTCAAATCGCTCAGGCGGCGCATCGTTCTGCGGAAACACGAGCTTTAACTCATCGCCTAAACGCTGGATGAGGCTCGCGGTCGATTTCGGACTGACGCAAATCCAGTCGACGCCGGGCGGCGCCGCGATCGTCCCATTGGTTTCAATCGCGATTTCGACACCTGCCTCGTGAAGTGCGTCGATGAGCGCCCGGTCGATCTGCAAGAGCGGCTCTCCGCCCGTGCAGACGACAAGCGGCGCGCCGGTAGCGCCGCGCCACACAGCGCGGACATGGGCGGCCAGCGCCGGCGCGTCGGCGAATTTTCCTCCGCCCGGCCCATCGACGCCGACAAAATCCGTGTCGCAGAAATTGCAGACGGCGCCGGCGCGATCGCGCTCCAGTCCGCTCCACAGATTGCATCCCGCAAAGCGCAGGAACACCGCCGCGCGGCCCGCTTGCGCGCCTTCGCCCTGCAGGGTGTAGAAGCATTCCTTGACGGCGTAACTCAAGGTCGCGCGCTCCAGTACTCGGCCCAGCCTTTCGCCCGAAGGTCGCAGGCCGGGCACACGCCGCAGCCATAGCCCCATTCATAGCGAACGCCGCGCTCGCCGAGATAGCAGGAATGCGAGCGCTCGACGATGAGGTCGACCAGCGCGTCGCCGCCGATCCGATGCGCAAAGCGCCAGCTCGCCGCTTTCGACATCGCCATCAACGGCGTTTCGAGAGTGAGGTTGCAGTCCATCCCGAGGCGGATCGCCGTCATCTGCGCGTCGAGCGTCTCCTGACGGCAGTCGGGATAGCCGGAGAAATCCGTCTCGCACATGCCGCCGACGAGCACTCCGATCCCGCGTCCATAAGCAACCGCGGCGGCCATGGTGAGAAAAATGAGATTTCGTCCCGGCACGAACGTCGTCGGCAGACCGTCTTCACCGACCGCAATTTCCGTTGCACGCGTCAATGAAGTTTCGCTGACGGCGCCGAGCGCTCTGAGGTCAAGGCGGTGATCGGCGCCGAGCCGCTTGCGCCAATCCGGCGAGAGCGCGCGCAGCGCGGCGAGAACGTCGAGGCGAGTCTCCAGTTCGACAGCATGCCGCTGCGCGTAGTCGAGGACGATCGTTTCAACGCGCGCATAGCGCGACAGCGCTGAGGCGAGCGCGATCGACGAGTCCTGTCCTCCCGAGAACAGGACCAACGCAGCAGAGGAATCGAGCTTACGCATGGCGTAACCGGCAGCCGTTTCGCTAGACTGAGTTTCCGATAAGGGCCGCAATCCGGAGGCGCAACATGGAGCCGATCCACTTTCTTTATGTAACAGCGCCGGACGAAGACACCGCCGCGCGCATCGCCGAGGCGCTGATCGCGGCGAAGGCGGCGGCCTGCGTGAACATCATTCCGCGCATCCGCTCGGTCTACCGGTGGAACGGCGCCGTCGAGCGCAGCGAAGAATCGGCGATGATCGTCAAGACCACGACGGCGAAATCCAGCGAGGCGCGGGCGCTCATCGAGCGTCTCCACCCTTACGACACGCCGGCGATCGCCGCGCTTCCCATCGACGCCGGGAAATCTGGCGAAAAATTCGTCGCATGGGTGAAAGGAGCGGTTCTGGAAACCCTTTCTTAACGATACACCCGTATAGGTTGTGTCGTTGTCAAGTCGCAATCGTCTCCAGCCGACCCCGGTTTCTGCTTCCCCTCACCAGCCAGCACCCGGGGGCGCCTTCGACAACCACCATTGAGTCCGGCGCCCGCAATTCCCCATCGCGGCCGGTCTCAGGGGCGATTGGAAACCGCCTGCTCCTGCCCTTGCGCCAGGGGCGGCGGTTTCCGGTCTGCCCGCGCTTCGATCCAATCGGCGATCTCTGAGACGGGCGACGCACGCTCGAGGTCAGCAAGAATGAGATGCCAGCTTTGCGGATAGGCCCGGGCATCGATGGCGCCGGACAATCGCGTCGCCGCTCTCTTCATCTTCTTCACAGGGATGATGTCGTCCTTCTCGCCAAAGACGACGAGAAAATCGCCGCTGATCTCGTCGCTGGCGTCCCATCCCTCACCCATCATCCGGACGACGCCGAGCACCGCGTCGAGGCGCGTCTCCTTAACGACGTGGAGGTCTTCGTACATCGCGCGCAGGAATTCGATATTGTCGGAAGCCTGTCGGCCCGCGCTTTCGCCGGTGAGCCTCCTCCCGGGCGCGACGCTCGCGGCGAGATTGAGCGTGACGCGATAAAGGATCGGCATCTGCGCGCCGCCCCAGACGCCGGGCGCTGCAAGAATGATCCCCTCGGCGTCGAGCGGCTTGTCACGGTGCGCGGCCATGACGACGGCCGCGCCCATCGAATGGCCGGCGACGAAAACCGGTGTTCCGGGGTGCGCCAGCTGCAAGGCGGCGACGAAATCATGGAGGTCCTGCTTCAGCGCCGGCGCGCCGGGCCACACGCCCTGCGCCGGCGAGCGGCCAAAGCCGCGCTGGTCGTAGGCGTAAGTCGAGATCCCCCGCTTAGCCCATTCCGGCGCCGCCAGTGAAAAGGCGTTTGCATAATCATTCATGCCATGAACGGCGGCGATGATCGCGACCGGCTGTTCGGCGCGCCAGACGGTAAGGCCGAGGTGCGCGCCGTCCGCGGCGATGAACGTGTCTTCAGCCAGGATCGGTTCGGTTTTAGCCGCCGGCGCCGCAGGAAAGGAGACGCATCCCCCGCTCAACAAGACCAGCCCCGCAAGGCTACTCAGCCGCGCGGCTCGCCGCTTCGATCGCGGAAAGGCCGTTGAGAAAAGCTTCCCGCTCGGCGGACGGCAAACGTCGAAGGAGTTCATCTTCATAAAGAAGCGCAATGGCGGCGACCCTTTGATAGACGATTTCCCCTTTGGCCGTCAGCCTCAAAGCGGCGACGCGCCGGTCTTCGGCCTTCTGACGCTCGATCAGGCATTTCGATTCCAGCGACGAGACCGCGCGGCTGACCGCCATCTTGTCCATCGGCGTCATCGCGACGACGTCGCGCGCAGCGACCGACGGCGCCTGCGCCACCGCGGCGATCACCCGCCATTCAGGGATTGAAAGACCCTCGCTTCGATAGGCCTCGCCCAGCTCCTCGCTCATGCGCCGGCCTAGCGCGACGATGCGATAAGGCGTGAACTCGGCGAGTTTGAGCCGCGAACGGTTGCTCATGCGTCACGCTTTCAGCACGCCCCGACGGATCTGGTCTTCTTCAATCGACTCGAAGAGCGCCTTGAAATTCCCTTCGCCGAAACCTTCATTGCCTTTGCGCTGGATGATCTCAAAAAAGATCGGGCCGATGGCGTCCTGCGTGAATATCTGGAGGAGGAGCCCCTGCCCCTTCGTCGGCGCGCCGTCGATCAGGATATTGTTCCGGCGGAGCCGTTCGGGATCTTCGCCGTGGGCGCCGACGCGTGCGTCGACTTTTTCGTAATAATTGTCCGGCGTCGCCTGAAACGGGACGCCGCGGCGGCGCAATTCTTCGACCGTTGAATAAATATCGCTCGTGCCGAGCGCAATGTGCTGAATGCCTTCGCCGTTATAGCGGGCGATGAATTCTTCAATCTGAGACTTGTCGTCCTGGCTCTCGTTGAGCGGTATACGGATCTTCCCGCAAGGGCTCGTCATCGCCTTGGAGACGAGGCCCGTCAGCTTTCCTTCGATGTCGAAATAGCGGATCTCCCGGAAGTTGAAGATGCGCTCGTAATAATCCGCCCAGACCGCCATGTTGCCGCGGCGGAGATTGTGCGTCAGGTGGTCGAGATAGGTGAGGCCCGCCGCGTTCTTCGCCCTGTCGGCGCCGTGCGCCGGCTCGAAATCGACATCATAAATCGAGCGCGCGCCGTAGCGGTCGACGAAATAGACATTGAGCCCGCCAATCCCCTCGATGCCGGGAATGTTCAGCTCCATCGGCCCGGCCTTGGCTTCGATGGGCTTGGCGCCCCGTCTAAGCGCCTCGCGAAAGGCGTGGGCGGCGTCCTTGACGCGGAAGGCCATGGCGTTGGCGCCGGCGCCGTGCTGGTTCCGGAAGGCCCCCGGCTGGCCCGCCGTCTCGCGGTTCAGGAGGAAATTGATGTCGCCTTGCGCGTAGTGGATGACATCTTTCGACCGGTGGCGGCCAACTGCCGCAAAGCCCAGCGTTTCGAATAGCCGCGCCAGCGCGTCTGGGTCCGGCCCGGTATATTCGACGAACTCGAACCCGTCGGTGCCTAAAGGGTTCTCAAATAGATCGGCCATAGGGCGCTCCCGAAAGCGCCGTTAGTAACACGCGTTACTAATATGGCCAACCTATTTCGACCCGCGGTTGGCCGTGATCACCAGCGCCCGTCCGACTGTTTCCGGCGGCACTTCGGGCATGAACCGTTCCTGCAGCTCGGCGGCGATCTCGTTGATGCGCCACTCGACCATCACCGCGCCGCGATCGACGACCTTCGACAGCATTTCGTTGAACTTGAAGCGGCCTTTGAAGTCCGGGTGCCGCTCAATAACGCGCAGGCAATTCGCCAGATCGTTGTAGGGCAAGCCGGCGCCGAAGCGCAGATTCGCCTTGCCCCATTCCGCATCGGATTGACGATCCGCCGGCGCCGCCGTTTCAAGTCTTGCCGCTTGCATCGCCCGCCCTCAGTTGCTTCCGCCTGTGCGTCCGGCGGTTTGGCTTCCGCGGACAATGCGGTCTAAGTTGAACGAAATTGTTAACGGGTGAGACCGGCGATGAGGCTTTTCGGATATTGGCGGTCAAGCGCCACCTATCGCGTGCGCATCGCCATGGAGCTCAAAGGCCTCCAATTCAGTTACGAGCCCGTCAACCTTCTTAAAGGCGAGCAGCGGTCCCCGGCGTTCCTCAAGCGGAACCCGCAGGGCCTCGTCCCGGCCCTTGAGACGGAAGAGGGCTCGGTCCTCACCCAGTCGATCGCGATCGTCGAATATCTCGAGGAGCGCTACCCGGAGGTCGCGCTTCTGCCGGCGGACGCCGCCGCGCGCGCTCACGCCCGCGCGATCGCAGCGACGATCGCCTGCGAAGCGCAACCGTTCATGAACCTCCGCATGCAGACCTACCTGAAGGAGGCGCTCGATTTCGACGAGGCCGCGATGAAATCCTGGCTCAACCGCTGGTCAGGCGGCGCGATGGAGTCGGTCGAGGCGCTAGTGTCCCGTTACGAAGGCGACTTCTGCGTCGGCGACAGGCCGACGATGGCCGACGCCTTCCTGGTGCCGCAAATGTACGGCGCCTTGCGCTTCGGAATCGATCTTTCCCGCACACCGAGGCTCAAGGCGATTCATGAACGCTGCGCAACGCTCGACGCCTTCAAGCGCGCGCATCCCGAAAGCCAGCCGGACGCCGTGAAATCATGAGCCTTGAACCTCTAATCTTCGCCATCGGCGACAAGAAGCCGAAGATCGACGCAATGGCTTTCATCGCACCGGGCGCCGTCATCTGCGGCGACGTCGAGATCGGGCCGAACGCGTCCGTCTGGTATGGCTGCGTGCTGCGCGGCGACACCAACAAGATTGTCGTCGGCGAAGGATCGAACGTGCAAGACGGGACTGTCATTCACGTCGATGATCCCGCCTATGGCGGCCTGCCGACGATTATCGGCCGTCATGCGCTCATCGGCCACAAATGTATGCTGCACGGCGCGACGGTCGAGGACGAGGGCTTCGTCGGCATGGGCGCGACCATGCTGGACGGCTCCGTCGTGAAGTCGGGCGGCATGCTCGCCGCCGGCGCCTTCCTGTCGCCGAAAAAGGTCGTGCCGGCAGGCGAAATGTGGGCCGGCATGCCGGCGAAGAAATTCCGCGATCTGCGCGAGGGCGAAGACAAGATGGCGTTGCTCGGTTCGCACCATTACATCGAGGAAGCGCGCGCCCACGCGGCCGCGCTCCGGAATCGCTAAGCCCCCGCCGCAAATGGACATCCCAGCCACGCCCGCCGCCGACGCGAAGTCCCGCGAGCGCCTCGTCATCGGCGCCTCCTCGCTCGGCACGATGTTCGAGTGGTACGATTTCTTTCTCTACGGCGCGCTGGCGAGCTATATCGCGCGGCATTTCTTTTCCGGCGTCAACGAAACGACAGGGTTCATCTTCGCACTCGCGGCTTTCGCGGCGGGCTTTATCGTGCGCCCCCTCGGCGCGCTTCTCTTCGGGCGTGTCGGCGACGTCGTTGGGCGCAAGAATACCTTCCTTGTGACCATGGCCCTGATGGGCGTCTCGACATTCGTGGTCGGTCTGTTGCCCGGCTATGACGACATCGGCATCGCGGCGCCGATCCTTCTGATCGTTCTTCGCCTGATGCAGGGACTTGCGATCGGGGGGGAATATGGCGGCGCGGCTATCTACGTCGCCGAGCACTCGCCTGCGGACAAGCGCGGCTTCCAGACAAGTTTTATCCAGACGACAGCTGTGCTGGGGCTCATTCTGTCGCTCGTCGTCATCATGGCGATCCGCACGCTGATGACGCCTGACGCCTTCGGGGAATGGGGATGGCGCATCCCGTTCCTTGTTTCGATCTTCCTGCTGGCGATTTCACTCTGGATTCGTCTGAAACTGAATGAGAGCCCCGTCTTCCTGAAGATGAAGGCGGAGAGCGCAACCTCGTCGGCGCCCTTCGCAGAAGCGTTCGGAAACTTGGCGAATCTGAAACTCGTGCTGGTCGCGTTGTTCGGGGTCGTCGCCGGACAGGCCGTATCCTTCTATGCCAGCACCTTCTACATGCTGTTCTTTCTTGAGCGCGTGCTGAAAGTCGACGGCTTCACCACCAACACCATCGTGCTGATCGCGTTGATGATCGGGGGGCCGTTCTACATTTTCTTCGGCGCGCTTTCGGACCGCGTCGGCCGCAAGCCGGTGATCATGGCGGGCCTCATCATCGCCGCCTTGACGGCCTTTCCTGTCTTTCATGCGCTTTCCGCCGCCGCGAACCCGGCGCTCGCCGCCGCGCGCGACGCGACGCCCGTCATCGTCGCCGCCGACCGCGCAGGCTGCTCGCTGCAATTCGATCCTGTCGGCCGCAACAAGTTCGACAAGAGCGCCTGCGACATCGCCAAGGCTTACCTGACGCGCGCCGGAATATCTTATGACAACCTGACGCTTCCTGCGGGCGCCGAAATCCGCATCGGCGACCGCGTGATTGCGGCGCCGGATCCTTCGGCGCTTGATGACGCAGCGCGTGCGGGCGCGATCGCCGCGTTCGGCGCCGATGTCGCCGCCGCGCTGAAGGACGCCGGGTACCCCGATACGGTCGATCCGGCGCGCATGAACAAGCCCTTGATGGTGGCGCTGATCGCGTTTTTCGTCATGGTGCAGACCATGTCTTACGGACCGCTCGCGGCGATGCTCGTCGAACTCTTCCCCGCGCGCATCCGCTATACGTCGATGTCGCTTCCTTATCACGTCGGCAATGGCTGGTTCGGCGGATTTCTGCCGACGACGGCGTTCGCAATCGTGGCGGCGACAGGCGACGCCTTCGCCGGTCTTTGGTATCCGGTGATCGTCATGACGGGCTCATTCGTGATCGGGATGGTGTTCCTGCCCGAGACTCGGGGCCGCAATGTAGAACACGCGTGAGCGCGCCCTCAGTTGAAATAGCCCTGCAGCCAGCTGACAGTCGCAATCGCCAATTTTGAGGTGAACGCGATCGCGCCCGCGGTCGCGGCGAAGCCGACGAGCGCCATCAGCCCATCGCGCTGGGCGAGCGCCAATCCGAGGATGCCCGCCGCTATCGCCGGCGGCAGATTGCCGAGAAAGGGTATAGGCAGGATCAACACGAAGGCGAGCGCGAGCAGCGCGATGCCGACGACCTGCGAACCGAACCCTTGCGTCATGAATTCGAGCCGCGGATGAGCGAGGCGCTCGACAAATTTCAGGCGCTGTTCGAGCGTGTCGATTCCGTTGAGAAGTCTTGTCCGCGTGATCTGCAGTCGCCGCATGGATTTTGGAATCCAGGGGTGCTTGAAGCCGAGGATCATCTGGATCGCGAAGAAAGCGAGGATGATTCCGGCGACCGTCGGCACGCCCGGCGGCATCGGCAGGCAGACCGGCGCCATGACGACCATTACGGATAGGCCGAACGCCCGCGGCCCGAGCGCGCTGACGACTTCCTGCGCATCGACGAACTCGGCGTCGCCTTTGCGGATCGCCGCCCGGAGCGGTTCATAAATCGTCGACGCCATGAACCCTGTCCGGAACCTCAGCCGCGGCCGACCCCGACCGCGAGGAGCGCAAAGATAAGAAGTCCGAGGCCGATGCGGTAGTAGGCGAAGGGGGTAAGGCCGCGCCGGGATATGAAGCCGATCACGGCTTTGACGACAATCAAGGCTGCGACGAACGCCGCCACGAACCCCACCGCAACCATCGCCGCGCCGTCCGCGGTGATGTCGTTCCTCGCCGTGTAGGCGGCGTAGGCGGTGGCGCCGAGCATGGTCGGAATGGCGACGAAGAAGGAGAACTCGGCGGCGGCGACCGCCGAGAGACCCAGCATCCGCGCCCCGATGATCGTCGCGCCCGACCGGGATACGCCGGGAATGAAGGCGAGACACTGGACGACGCCGATCTTCAGCGCCGTCATCGGATCGACGCTGTCGGCGTCGGCGAATATCACCGGCCGCTCGTGCTTTTCGAGCAAGAGGATCGCGATCCCGCCGAGAATGAGCATGGTCGCGACAATTTCAGGCCGGAACAATTGTTCGCGCACGACGTCGCCCGCCGCCAAGCCGAGGACAACCGCGGGCGCGAAGGCGGCAAGGATCGCGATTGCAAATCGCCGCGCCGCGGGATCGCTGAAAAGTCCGAGCGCCTTGCTCCAGAGCCGGCCCCAATACGCGACGCAAACAGCGAGAATGGCGCCGAGCTGGATACAGATTTCAAAGACGCGTCCCGGCGGCGTTTGCACGTTGAAGAAATCGACCAGCACGATGAGGTGCCCGGTCGATGAGACGGGAATGAATTCGGTGAGCCCTTCAACAACGCCGAGGAGAAGCGCGGCGATGAGAAACCCTTCTGTCGCGGCGTCGGTCGTGTCAGTCGAGGTCGGTTGCATCAGATACGCCGAAATGCGGCGACCGGGCGCCGCCTATCACCTTACCGCCTAGGCTGCTTCCCTTAACAAAACAATTCGGTCCGGAATGCGTTACAGCGCAACCTTGAACGGCGCTTCCGTCTGGGCTTTAACCTCGTCGAGGGTGACGCCGTCCGCAAGCTCGATCAGGGTCATCCCCTTTCCGCGCTCGATCGTGAAGACGCCGAGATTGGTGATCGCCATATCGACGACCTGCCGGCCGGTGAGCGGCAGCGAGCATTGTTTCAGCAGCTTCGGCTCGCCCGTTTTCGACGCGTGGTCCATGACGACGACGACGCGCTTCACGCCGGCGACGAGGTCCATCGCACCGCCCATGCCCTTCACCATCTTGCCGGGGATCATCCAGTTGGCGAGGTCGCCCTTCTCCGACACCTCCATCGCGCCGAGGATCGACAGGTCGATATGCCCGCCGCGGATCATGCCGAAACTGTCGGCGGAGGAGAAATAGGACGAGCCCTTGATTTCGGTGATCGTCTGCTTGCCGGCGTTGATCAGGTCGGGATCGACCTCTTCCTCATACGGAAACGGTCCCATGCCGAGCATGCCGTTCTCCGATTGCAGCGTGATATCGACGCCGTCCGGAATGAAATTCGCAACGAGCGTCGGAATGCCGATGCCGAGATTGACGTAGTAGCCGTCCTTCAGCTCCTTCGCCGCGCGCGCCGCCATCTGGTTTCTGTCCCAGCCCTTCGCAACATTCTGCATTACGCGTTCTCCCTCTTGCGGACGGTGCGCTGCTCAATGCGCTTTTCGTGGCGGCCCTTGATGAGGCGTTGCACGAATATGCCGGGCGTGTGGACGTGGTCAGGATCGATGGCGCCGAGCGGCACGATCTCCTCCACTTCGGCGACAGTGACCTTTCCCGCGCTCGCCATCATCGGATTGAAATTGCGCGCCGTCTTCCGATAGACGAGATTGCCTTCGGGGTCCGCCTTCCACGCCTTCACGATCGAGAGGTCGGCGACGAGTCCCGTTTCCAGGATGTAGGTCTCGCCGTTGAAGACCTTGTGTTCCTTGCCTTCGGCGATCACCGTCCCGACGCCGGTCTTCGTATAGAAGCCCGGGATGCCCGCCCCGCCAGCCCGGCAGCGTTCGGCCAGCGTTCCTTGCGGGTTGAATTCGAGATCAAGCTCGCCCGACAGAAACTGCCGCTCGAACTCCTTGTTCTCGCCGACATAGGACGAGATCATCTTCTTCACCTGCCGTGTATTCAGCAGCACGCCG
>CAZNXR010000026.1:0-12365 GCA_964576815.1 uncultured Caulobacterales bacterium
GTGCGCCATGACAGCGGCCGCATGATCGTTTTCCGGCCGGGCGCGGCCCCGCGCCTCGCCGCAGCGGCGCCGCTGCGCGCCATGCTGCTCGGCGGCGCAGCCCTCGGACCCCGGATCATCTGGTGGAATTTCGTCGCGACGTCTGAGGAGCGCCTCGAAGCCGCCAAGCGCGACTGGGTCCTTTCGGCCGAGAACGGGTTCGTCAATTCTCCCTTCGCGCTGCCGCCCGGCGAGCGCGAGCACATTCCTCTGCCGACGGAGTAAAAACCTGTGACCGCGGAATTTTCAGGCAGGATCGCGCTCGTCACCGGCGCCTCGCGCGGGATCGGCCGCGCCGCGGCGCTCGCGCTGGGGCGCGCGGGCGCGCATGTCATCCTCCTCGCCCGGACCGTCGGGGGCCTTGAGGAAGCCGACGACGAAATCCGCAAGGCTGGGGGGACGGCGACGCTCATCCCCGCCGATCTTTCTGATTTCGCGGCGATCGACCGCCTTGCGCCCGCGATCGGCGAGCGGTTTCAGCGCCTCGACATTCTCGTCCTCAACGCCGGCGTTCTCGGCGAACTCGCCCCCATCCCGGATATCGCGCCGAAGGTCTGGCGGCAGGTGTTCGACGTCAATGTCGAGGCGAACTGGCGGCTCCTTCGCGCGCTCGATCCCCTGTTGCGCGCAAGCGAGGCGGCACGCGTCGTCGTCATGACTTCGCGCGTCGGCGGCGAAATCGCAAAACCTTTCTGGGGCGCTTACGCGGCGTCTAAAGCCGCGCTCGAAATGCTGGCCCGCACCTACGCCGAAGAGATGAAGGCGTCGGGCGTGCGCGTCGCGATCGTCGATCCGGGCGCGATGCGCACGAAAATGCGCGCTGGCGCCATGCCGGGCGAAAAGCCCGCGACGCTGCCCCATCCGTCGGAGATCGCGCCCGTCGTTCTCAAAGCCGCTTCGCGCGACTATGACGGGATCGCGGAGCGCATGAAGCGCGTCTGAGCGGCGCTAATCATCCGCATACGGATTATCAGGCTGGTCGAGAATGAGCCGGATCGGTACGCCCCAGAGATCGAACGCCTCGCGGATGCCGTTGACGAGGTAGCGGTGATAGGCGGCGGGCACGTCCGCGGCGCGCGTGCATTTGGCGACAAAGGTCGGCGGGCGGGTTTTCGTCTGCGTGATGTAGCGCAGCTTGATGCGCTGGCCCGACACCGCAGGCGGCGTGTGTCGCTCGACCGCCGCCTTCAGCCATTGGTTGAGATCGGGCGTTTTGACGCGCGCGTTCCAGTCGGTATAGACCTTCACGACCGTCGGCATCAGCTTATCGACGCCGCGCCCCGTTTCGGCGGAGAAGAACACGATCGGCAGTCCCGGCGCCTGCGCGAGGCCGAATTCGGCCGCTTCGCGGATCGCGGCCGATGCGGCGTTCTTGTCCAGGGCGAGATCCCATTTGTTGACGGCGATGACGAGCGCGCGCCCTTCGCGCAGCACGAGATCGGCGATCTGCACGTCCTGCTTTTCAAGCGGCGCCGTCGCGTCGACTAGGAGAACGACGACTTCGGCGAACTGGATCGCGCGCAAGCTGTCGGCGACGGAGAGCTTTTCAAGCTTCGACTGCACCTTCGCTTTCTTGCGCATGCCGGCGGTGTCGAAGAGCTTCACCGGCCAGTCGCGATCGGGCGCGCGCCACGTCCATAGCGTTGAGATCGCATCGCGGGTGATGCCGGCTTCGGGTCCCGTCAGCATGCGGTCCTCGCCGAGGAGCCGGTTGACCAGCGTCGATTTGCCGGCGTTCGGGCGCCCGACGATCGCGACGCGCAGCGGCTTTAAGGGATTGTCCCAGCCTTCTTCCTCGTCGTTCCCGCTCTCGTCCGCTTCGCGGTCGTCGGCCTTCAGCAGCGCCTTCAGCGCGCTGTAGAGATCGCTCATGCCCTGACCATGCTCGGCCGATACCGGCAAGGGTTCGCCGAGCGCGAGGCGCCAGGCGTCGAGAACGCCGGCCTCGCCCGCCGAACTTTCCGCCTTGTTGGCGACGAGGATCACCGGCTTGCCGCTGCGGCGCAGCAGGTCTCCAAACCGCGCATCAAGCGGCGTTACGCCGGCGCGCGCATCGATGACGAAAAGAACCGCGGCGGATTCTTCGATCGCCTTATCGGTCTGCTGGCGCATGCGCCCTTCGAGGGCCTCCTCCGGCGCCTCTTCAAGGCCCGGCGTGTCGATCAGCGTGAACGAAAGATCGCCGAGGCGCGCGTCCGCCTCGCGCCGGTCGCGCGTCACGCCCGGCGTATCATCGACGATGGCGAGACGCTTGCCGGCGAGGCGGTTGAAAAGCGTCGACTTGCCGACATTCGGCCGTCCGACGATGGCGATCCTCTGCTGCATGAATGCTTCCGCCTTGGCGCAAATCGCAAGAATTCAGAATCAGCGATTTGCGCCAGTCTTTTGTTTGGTCGCGTGATTTCGCAAAAAACCGGCGACCGCTTTTTCGCATCACGCTCTATTGGAAGGCGTAGAGCTTTCCTTCTTGCGTCAGCACGAAGATGCGCTCATCGGCGACGATCGGCGAGACGACGGAGCCGCCGTCGATTTTCTTCGTGTCGACAAGGGACCCGTCCTGCGGCGACACCTTGGCGAGGCGCCCGTCGGAGGAGACGAGAATGAGAAAGTCGCCCGCGAGCACGGGGCCCGACCACGAGATGCGGCCCTTGCGCTTCTTCTCATTGTCGTAGCGCTTCAGCTGCGACACCCACACGATCGCGCCGTCGGCGCGCGAGATGCAGACAAGTTCGGAATCGATCGACACGACGAAGATGTAGTCGCCGGCGACCCACGGCATCTGCAGGCTTGCGATCGGCGTTTCCCAGACGCGCTGGCCGCTTCTGATGTCGATCGCGACGAGGCGCCCGGCATGGCTCACCGCATAGACAAGGCCGCGGTCGATGACCGGCGCGCCGGCGATGTCGTTGAGCGCGGAGAGCGCGGTGATCTGGGTGTTGCGCGCCAGCGTGTCGTTCCAGACGGGGCGGCCCGATCCCGCCAGGAACGCGACAACCTCGCCGGAGGAGAACGGCGCGACGATGAGATCGCCCGCCGCCGCCGGGCTCGCCGAGGAAAGAATGCGCGCGGCTTCCTCGAACGACTGGAAGTTCCACTCGCGCTCGCCGTCAGACTGTTTGAGCGCGACCATTTCATTGACGTTCGTCACGAAATAGACGCTGCCGCGATAGGCCGTCGGCGCGGTCCTCACCGGCGCGCCGGCCTCATAGCGCCACAGTTCTTCGCCGGTCTCCGCATCAAGCGCCGCGACAAACCCGAAGCCGGACGTCACGAACAGCTTCCCGTCGTCGAAACTGACGCCGCCGCCGAACCCGAGCTCGGCCGCCTTGGTGCGCGACATGATCTCGCGCACGCGGAACTTCTCCTTGACGTTCGGCGCGAGTTTCTTCGCCCAGATTCCCTTACCGTCCTCGACGTTGACCGCATAGACGGTCGCTTCGGCGTCGATGACATAGAGCCGCCCGTCGGCGACGATCGGCGGCGAGGTGAGCCGGGCGCGGCGCGAGGACGCCTTGGCGACATTCTGCTTCCAGACGATGTCGAGCGTTCCGGGCGCGCTCAAATGATGGAGCGTGTGGTCGGCTTCGCCGCCGGCCGTCGGCCAGGAAACATTCGCGTACGAGGGCGGCAGTTCGATCGTCGCGCCGGCGAAGCGCGGATCGGCTTCGATGGTTTCTTCAAGCGCGAGGATCGAAATGCGGTTGTCGTCCTCTGGCGCATCGCCTTCCTTGTCATCGCCGCCGCCGCCGCCGAATATCCCGGTGACGGCGCCGATGGGACCCGACGAACAGCCGGCGGCGATGAGCGCCGCGGCGAGAAGGACGAACCCGGACGATAGGCGCTTCATCATGTCACTCATCTGACTGCGGCTGGGGTTCGGCGTCTTGCGGGGCGGCGTCTTCCGGCGCGGCGTCTTCCGGCGTAGCGGGGGCGATGATCGAGGAAAGATCGGACCCGGCGGCTTCCAGCTGTTCGAGCAGGATCTCCGCCTCTGACTTGGTGCTCGCCTCAAAGCTCGGCAGATCGACGCCCGACTTTCCGGCCGTTGCGAGCGCCGCGAATTCCTTCGCGCGTTGGCGCAATGGCTCCGGCGCCGTGAGATCGGACGCAGCCTTCAGGAACACCGTCTCCGCCGTCTG
Organism: uncultured Caulobacterales bacterium; assembly: GCA_964576815.1. Lineage (GTDB taxonomy): Bacteria > Pseudomonadota > Alphaproteobacteria > Caulobacterales > Parvularculaceae > Amphiplicatus. The sequence continues at coordinate 4,179 of CAZNXR010000026.1, forward strand.
GAAATCCTTCGCCCGCAGCGAGGCGAGCGCCATGATCTCCCGCGCATAATGGCCGAGCGCCGAAGCATCCGTTTCGAGCGCGCCGATATCCTTGATCACCGCATCTCGCCCATCGGCGACGGAGAGATAGGCGGCGCGGATCCGCGCGAGGTCTTTGAGGCGCTTCGACCCGCCGCTCGCGCCGTAGACTTCCCGGTAGAGGCTCAGCGCCTTGTCCTTTTCGCCGTGCGAGGCATGCTCGCCGGCAAGCTGCATCCGCGCGATCAGCGCATAGCCGCCGTCGCCGGCCGCGAGCGTTTCAAGCTGCTGTTCCGCTTCCTCGCCCTCGCCGGCGTCGATCGCGCCCTGATAGGCGAGCGAGGCCTTTTCCGCCGTCGCCGTCTTGCTCGCCTGCCAGGCCTGAAAACCGCCAACGCCGGCGATCGCCGCAAGCGCCGCGCCGACAATGAGCGGGAGGTTCTTCTTGAATTCGGTTGCGGTCTTGTCTTCGGCGAGCGCCTGATCGACTTCGCGCAGAATGGGATCGTCAGTGGTCACGGGGGTCAAAACTCGCTTCGGGCCGGGATCATTCCCCCGCGCCCGCTGATCCTGCGGAATGGGTGGGGCCGGAATGCGGCCGCGCCGCTTCTAGCGGCGATCGGAGCGCCGCGCAACGAAAGGGAAACCGCAGCGGACGGGCGCGCCAGGGCGCCCGATCAGGCCGGTTTCTGCGGCTTGCCGGGATCGAGCCGGTAGACCTGCGCCGGCTCCGGAAACGAGCGGCGGCGCACTTCCCCGGCATAGGCGTCGACCGCCGAACGGATGGCGCCGCGCAAGGCCGCATAGCGCTTGACGAATTTCGGCGTCCAGTCGAACAGGCCGAGCATGTCCTGCGTCACAAGGATCTGCCCGTCGCAGGCGGTCGATGCGCCGATGCCGACAGTCGGAATTTTCACCCGGTCCGTCACTTCCTGCGCAAGGTCTTCCGAAACGCCTTCGACGACGACAGCGAAGGCGCCGGCGTCCGCAGTCGCTTCCGCCTCGGCGAGGATCTCGGCGCGCTCGGCCGTCGTGCGGCCGCGCGCCTTGAACGCGCCGTAGACATTGATCGCCTGCGGGCGCAGGCCCACATGGCCCATCACCGGAACGCCGCGCTCGACGAGAAAACGGATGGTGTCGGCGGCGTAACGCCCGCTCTCCAGCTTCACCGCCTGCGCGCCGGTTTCTTTCAGGAGCCGGGCGGCGTTTTCAAACGCCTGCTCCTTCGAGCCTTCATAACTGCCGAACGGCATATCGACGACGACGAGCGCACGGGTCGCGCCGCGCATCACCGCCTGGCCGTGCAGGATCATCATCTCCAGGGTGACGCCGACGGTCGAGGGAAGTCCGTGGACGACCATGCCGACGCTGTCGCCGACAAGGATCAGATCGCAGACCTCATCGAGAATCTCCGCCATCGGCGCGTCGTAAGCCGTCAGGCAGACGATCGGCTCGCCGCCCTTGCGGGCCGCAATGTCGGCCGTGGTGATCCGTTTTTTCGTCGCCTGCGCTGACATGGAACCAACTCCCGATAATCCCCGTACCTTACAGTACCTGCTGCGGCGCACAAAGCACGCCGCGCCCCCTTGAAAGGCCTCCTATGCGAGTCGTGATCGCCTTCTTCGCCGCCGTGCTGCTTGCCGCCTGCGCTTCCCAGCCCGTCCATCGCCGCGCCGAGCCGCCGCTGACCGCCGTGCCCGCCGTCGATGCCGATCGCTATTTGGGCCGCTGGTACGAGATCGCCCGCTATCCGAACGGGTTCCAGAAGGAATGCGAGGCCGTCACCGCCACCTATTCGAAGCGGGAGGACGGCCTCATCAAGGTCGTCAACGCCTGCGGGGCGATCGAGGGAAGCCGCGCACGCGAGGCCGTCGGCCGCGCCAAGATCGTCGATCCTCAGTCGAACGCCAAACTGAAGGTCAGCTTCTTCGGGCCGTTCTGGGGCGATTACTGGATCGTCGATCTGACAGAAGACTATTCGCGCGCGATCGTCGGCGAGCCTTCCGGCCGCTATCTGTGGGTGCTCGCACGCACGTCCGCCGTGACGGAAGAAGAACGCGCCGACCTTCTCGCAACCCTCGACCGCCTCGGCTATCCGGCAGAGCCGCTGCATTTCACGCGGCATTGAGCCCCGGGGATCAGGGTCAGAAAAGTTTCTGCGGCTCGTCGGGCGGCGGGGCTTTCAGCACCCAGCGGCCGTCTTCGCGGCAGGCGACGCCCTCGATCAGGTCTGACCGTCCGCCGACGGAGAGCCTTTGCTCGTAAGCGCGGCAGAACACGGCGGGTTTTCGGGGGCCGCCGGCGAGTTCAAGCTCCGTGCCCGGCGCTTTGATCATCAGGCTGTCATGGATATAGCCTGCGATGCGGCCGTCCAGTTCGACGAGCATCCAAGGCTTGCCGACAACCTTGCCGACAACGGTGACCCCGGTCCCTGAAACAAGCTGGGTGAGGATCGGCTGGTCCGTAGACGGACCAAGGCGCGCATTGGCGTTGCGGGTCAGCGCGTAAAGACCCTGTTCGGTCTCGTAGAGTTCGTCGAGGACGAGGCCTGCGGGCATCGGCGGCCGGTCGCCGTCATCGGCTTTAAGATTGCCGAGCCTTTGGTCCTGCGCCTTCACCCAGCCAAAGGCGCCCTCGCCCTTCCAGTCGAACCGCTCGCCGGCGGCGCCGGCGTCCATCGCTTGCAGGAACGAGGTCCGCAGCGCCCGCGCATCGCCTGCGCCAAGCTCGGCGCCGAGCGGGGACTGCGCGGCGAAATTCTCCGATCCTCCCCCAAATCCGCCCCCGGTCGATGCGCAGCCCGCCAGCATCGCCGCCGCCGCGAAATAAATGAGGCTCGCCCGCATCGCCTTGTCTCCGGTCCTATCGACAACGGTTTATTAACCTCCGCGAAAGGCCCGGCAAGGGCAGGCCCGCAACCAGACCCCCAGCGTCCTTGAGGCAGCAAAGTTTTTACGGGTTGTCAGGCATCATCGGCGTTCGGGTTAGGGGAATAACTGCATATGCCGACCCAGGCGACCGCCGCCAAGGCCGAAGGCGTCTCGCGCCTCAAACAGCTGATCGACGTCGCCCGCGAGGGATCGACGGACAAACGCGCGGATCTTCTGCGCGAGATCACCGACGTGTTCATGGCGGCGCCGGACCGTTACACCTCGACCGAGATGCAGCATTTCGACGTCATCCTTTCCAAGGTGACGGAGTCGGTCGAAATCGCGCTGCGCGTAGAGATCGCGGAAAAGCTCGCCGACATTCCCTCTGCGCCGCGCAACCTTGTGCGCCAGCTCGCCCATGACGCGATCACGGTCGCGGAACCGATCCTGGAACGCAGCGCCGCGCTCAGCGAGGAAGACCTCATCAAGGTCGTCCAGCAGCGCACGCAAGACCACATGAAGGCGATCTCGCGCCGGCGCGAAGTGACGGAGATGTTGTCCGCCGAGCTCGTCGAACGCGGCGACAAGGAAGTCCTCGTGACGCTCGCCAACAACCAGGGCGCGCGTTTCAACGGCGAGACGATGACGCGGCTTGTCGAGCACTCGCGCACGATCGCTGACCTGCAGACGCCGCTGACCGAGCGCTACGATCTGCCGCCGCACCTTCTGACGCAGATGTATTTCTTCGTCTCGTCGGCCTTGAAGCGGGAAATCCTGAAGCGGTCCGACCTTCTCGATCCCGCCCTCATCGACGAGGCGATCGAAGGCAACCGCGTCCGGATCCTGAGGCAGGCGATCGACGAGGCCGGCGCCGAGGTCGGCGACGCGCGCAAATTCGTCGAAGCCAAGATCAACAGCAATCAGCTCAACGAGTCGCTGCTGAAGGACCTGATCGACCACAAGCGCCCGACCGAGTTTTTGCTCTGTTTCGCGCATTATGTCGGCGTCGATCCCTCGACCGCGCAGCGCATCCTGTCCGACAAGTCCTACGAGTCGCTCGCAATCGCCTGTCGCGCGGCGGGTCTTGAACGATCGACCTTTGCGAAGTTTGTGTTCGGTCTCCAGAAGGGCATCGAAGACCAGCAGAAATCGCTGCGCGTCCTCGACCTTTATCTGAAGGTGCCGCAGGAAGCCGCCGAGCGCGTCATGCGGTTCTGGCGCGTGCGGTCGGAAGCGGTCGCCGCCGAGCGCCCGAAGGCGAAGGGCATGCACGCGCTCGCCGAAAGAGTCGCCGCTAAAGGCTGAAAACCACGCGCACGAAAAAGCCCGCCGCACGGCGATGCGGCGGGCTCTCTCTCCTTGAAGAGGCGATCAGGCGTAGATGCGGATTTCCGACCGGCGCGAACAGGCGCGGTTGGCGATCCGGCGCAGCTGGCCGTAGGGAACAAAACGAGCATCGGGGCCGCGCGCCGTCACCGTGCACACCTGGCGCCCATAGCCGCGGCCGCCGCCATAGACTTCCTCGATCACGAACGCGTCGGCGCGGTAGCCGCGGACCGGAAACCGGTCACGGCTGACGATACGGCCCGCATCGCGATAGCCGCGACGGTCGTAATAGGGACGGTCGTAATAGCGCCCGCCGCCATCGTAGTAACCGCGGCTTCCAAACCCTACCGAGATCGAGAATTGCGGATCCGCGCGATAATAGCGGTCCTTGGGGTAATGGTCGTAATAGTCCCGTTGATGGTACCGGTGGTCATGATCTTCGTCGCACCGATCAGGACGCCCGCCCCGGTAGTTCGCGTCGCGGTAATCGCCGCGGCGGTCGTCATAGCGATCGTCGCCAGCAAAAGCGGCTGCGCCTCCGAGCGTCGTCAAACCGAAGACGAACGCAGCCGCGAATTTCACCAAGGATTTCATTTCTGTCTCCGAGCCATTTGCCCCAGCCGGATTGCCGATAGACTGGAAAATGATGTTTGATTAAGGCGGAATTAGCATCGTTCCCCGTCGCGATTGCGCCATAATTGGACTGAGTAACAAAGGCTTGCCGACGCCGATGAAAATGTCGCCTCCGCCTGATCGAGACCAAAGCGCGCGCCGTGCCGCCGCTCGTTTCGGCGCCGTCGCCGCGATGCTCATCGCCGGGGCGGCGGTCCTCATCGTCATCGCCGGGCGTTTTGATTTTCTCGGCGCCGGATTTCACTTGAATTTCGCGATGCTGCTCGGCGCGGTCGGCACGATTGCCGTCGGCGTCGGCCTGATGGCGCTCGTCTTCTATTCGAGCCGGTCGGGGGCTGATGAAGAAGTGAAGCATTCATCCGCGGACGAGCCGCCGTTTAGTCCGTAAACGTGCGGCCTTCGCGATCCTCGATTTCGACGATCCAGAGATCGCGGTCGAAGCGGATTTCCTTCTCTAAAAACGCGCCGATCGCCGTCTCGTCCGCCGCGCCGCCGAGCGGTTCGCGCCATTGCGCCGCGCCCTTTTCATCGCGCCCCTCGACGAAGAGGCGCGCGCGGCGCGCGCCGAGATAGACCTTCACCGCGACGGCGCCGGCGTCGGGGTCGCCCCGGCGCGCGATCGTTGCGTAAGCGCCGGCGGCGGCGGCGCGCCGGAGCTGCGCGGCGATGCGGATTTCGGTCTTGAGACGCGGCTCGCTCATCAGTTGAGCATCGGCTGACGGCGCGCGCCGGGCAATATCTTTCAGGCCGCTTCGGCGCGCGGGCGCCGGCGCGCCTTGATGCGATCAAGCTCGGTCAATTGCAGCGGCTCGCGGGGCGCCTCCCGCGCGAACGCCGCGCTGACGACGCCGCGCGGCAGCGAAAGGGTTTCTTCGAGCGGCAGACGAACTTCGGCGCGGAGCCCTTCTCCCGGCGCCGAGGCGAGATCGATCGCGCCGCCATGGAGTTCGGCGAGCGCGATAGCGAGGGAGAGGCCGAGCCCCGATCCCCCTTGTCCGCGAACGCCGGCGCTGTGCGCGGCGGTGAACCGCGCGCCGATTTTCTGGAGCGCCTCGGCGTTCATGCCGACGCCGTCGTCCTTGACGATGAACGAAATCGCGTCGCCCTTGCGCGCGACCGTGAGGGAGATCTCGCCGTCGCTGGTGAACTTGACGGCGTTCGACAGGAGATTGATGAGGATCTGGCGAAGCGCGCGCGGATCAAGCCGGCATTGCGGCAGCGCCTCAGCAATGTCGAGCCGAAGTTTGAGGCCCGCCGCTTCCGCCGCCTGGCTCATCATGCCCGCGCATTCGCGCGCGAGCGCCGCAGGATCGACGTCGGCGCGCACCAGCCGGTAGCGGTCGGCTTCGACGCGCGAAATGTCGAGAACGACGTTGACGAGGTCGAGAAGGTGGCGGCCCGCCATGCGGATATGCTCCGCATACTGCCGGTAATTCTGATGGCCGATCGGCCCGAAGGTCTCGCGCTCGATCGTCTCCGCAAAGCCGATGACCGCGTTAAGGGGCGTGCGCATTTCGTGGGAGAGGTCGGCGAGCATCGCCGCGCTCTCGCTGGCCGGCGCCGGCGCGGCGGCGGCGTTCGCCGGCTCGCCGCGTTCGATCATCAGAACGGTCCAGAAATCGTCGTCGCGGCGCTCGAAAATGAGGTCGACCGTGATCTCGCCCCCGCCGGGCCGGCGCGCCCGCACCTCCATCCGGCGGGCGATGCGCCCCTGGAGCGCGGCGTCGAGCGCCGGCCTTGCCTCCTCGGCGAAGAGCGCCGGAAAGCGGTCCGCCCGGCGCGCGCCCGCGAGGAGCCGTTCCGCCCCTTCCCCGAGCGCCAGGATCGAGCCGTCGCGCGCGACGACGGCAAGCGCCGCACCGGCAGCGCCGTGAAAGGAGGGCCCGCCGAGCGCCGCGCCGACGCGCCGTCCGAGGGTGCCGATCGCCGCCTTGAAACCCATAGAACCGCCGCTGTTTTTGACGCGCCGCGTGGTCTGGGGCGTCAAGGGTCCAGAAAGGCCGGTTAACAATTGATCACCGGCCCTCCCCGATTTGTCGGCGATACTGTTAACAAATGCTGAAAGACCTGCGCGCACGAGGGCGAAGATCGCCCGATTCTGCGCCGAAACGACACGCCGCCTCGCTGACCTCGGGGCCGTGTCGGCGCGGCGCCCGCCGGGTGCGGGAAATTTGGCCGGTAGACGCATCTTTAACTTGTCGAATTTGCCTTGAATGTCGTTAGTATCCGGAAATGCCGGTTAAGCGGCGAATCGTAATGATCGGGGTCCGCGAGGGCGTAAGGCCCCGTGGGCGTTGCAGGGAAAAGATTCACCGCTGGTGATCAATCGGGAGCCAAGACATGTTGCGTTCTGACGACGCGGCCGAGGGCCGTGCGGGGTGGCTATTGCCGGATCGTGCGGCGTCGCGGAGCGCCCGCCGGGTCGGCGGGGCGATGGCGGCGGCCGCCTCTTTCTTCGCCTTCGCCGCGACGACCGGCGTCTATGCCGAATCGCTGGCGCAACCGCGCGACACCGCCCTTGAACGGGCGGCTGCAGACTATGTCCGTTTCCGCGAGGACGTCGCGGTCGTGGAGGCGACCCCCTTCACCAGCGCCGAATCGACGCGCGAGGCTCACCGGCGTCTCGGCGCACACAAGGCGGACGCGCTGTCGTCGGGCTGGGTCGCCTATGCGGCGCTGGTCGCCGCCGACACGCCCGCCTTCCGGAAATCGCTGGAAGAAGCGATCTCGGGGAAAAAGAAAGGCAGGAACAAGCTTACCGGGACGGACGCGTTCATCGCCGAGTTAGCGGCCGATCCGGCTTATCCGCGCCGGCTTCAAGGCGCCAATGACGCCATCGCGCGCGTCCTTGCGATGACCGCGCAGGACGCTCAGCGATTCTCGTCGCTGGGCGAGGCCTTCAAGGAACAAGGCTACGCAATGCAGAAGACGAAGTGGGGCGTCGCCAAGATCCCGGCGAGCGCCGCGCGGCTCAGCGACGCCGACGGCTATCTGCGCTCGCGGCCGGCGGCGCAGGCGCCCTCGCTCGCCGCCGTCACCGAAAAAGGCGTCACGGCGCCGACGCTCGCCAGCACCGAAGGCCCCTGGTCCTCCGACTGGGGCAAAGGCGGCGCAAGCGGCCGTATGAGCGAGCCCAACGCCGAAGTCGTCATGAACCGGGTGCTCAATCTTGCGGCGCGGTACGCCGTCAGCGGCGTCAACGAAAAGACGGTCTCCGTCTACGCGCGCAATGACAAGTCGAACAACTGCCTGTCCTTCGCGCAACTGACGTTGCGCCAGTGCATTGCAGCGACGCGCGCCCCGTATGAAGAAGCGTTCTGCCTTGGCGAACATGCGCTGA
>CAZNXR010000027.1:0-12301 GCA_964576815.1 uncultured Caulobacterales bacterium
GTCGGCGAGCACGAAGCTTTCCCCTTCATTGAGCCGCACGACGCCGAGACCGGGGTGAAGCGTCGTGAACGGATAATCGGCGATCTTCGGTCTTGCCGCCGTCACCGCGGCGAGGAGCGTCGACTTGCCCGCATTCGGCAGGCCGACGAGGCCGAAATCGGCGATCAGCTTCAGCCGCAGCCAGACCGTGCGCATTTCCGCCGGCTGGCCGGAATTGGCGCGCGTCGGCGCGCGGTTGGTCGAGGATTTGAAATGCGCGTTGCCGAAGCCGCCATTGCCGCCCTTGGCGAGCAGGACGCGCTCGCCCGGCCGATCGAGATCGGCGATCAGCGTTTCCTCATCCTGTTCGAAAATCTGCGTGCCGACCGGCACCTTGATGACGCAATCGGCGCCGTCGGCGCCGGTGCGGTTCGAGCCCTCGCCCGGCCGGCCGTTCTTCGCCTCGAAATGCTGCTGGTAGCGGAAGTCGATCAGCGTATTGAGATTTTCAACCGCCTCGGCGAACACATGCCCGCCGCGCCCGCCGTCGCCGCCGTTCGGTCCCCCCATTTCAATGAATTTCTCGCGCCGGAAGGACAGGCACCCGGCGCCGCCGGCCCCGCTTTCGATATAGATTTTGGCGCGATCGAGGAATTTCATGGCTTGCTGCCGCCTGCGGCGTTACTAATCGACACGAAATTCCCTTTTATTCTCATTGACTTAGGGGGCGCGCCTGAAATAAGAAATGTTGGGTTTCCTTATTTCGGTAGCGATGCTCGAGATCTCAGAAGCGGATGTAGCCAGCCGGCTCGAACGAGACAATCCGTGGTGGCAGGAGCCAACGGCCTGCCTCGCCCTTCAACGAGCACTGCCGCGCCGGGACTACTTTGCGCCCTTCACCAAGCTGGCGCGCGATACGGCGATCCGACGCGCGACGATTTTGATGGGCCCTCGGCGGATCGGCAAGACGGTGATGCTGCTTCAACTCATCGTCGAACTGCTCGACGGCGGAACTTCGCCCGGCAACGTACTCTACGCCTCCATCGACGCGCCGATCTACACGGAATTACCTCTGGAAAAATTCGTCCGGCTGCTGATTGAAAACGAGCGCTTTGATCCTGAAGTCCCCGCCTTCGTCATTTTTGACGAGATTCAGTATCTCAAAAACTGGGAGCGGCACCTCAAGGATCTCGTCGACGCCTACCCGAATGTAAAGTTCGTTGCTTCCGGTTCGGCGGCCGCGGCGCTTAGACTGGCTTCAACGGAGTCGGGCGCCGGGCGATTCAGCGACTTCACCCTGCCGCCCCTTTCGTTCGCTGAATTTCTGAACTTCATCGGACGCGAGAAGAGCCTGATCCGTCGTCACGACGCCAGCGACGGCGGCCCGACGCGCTTCGCGTGCGACGACATTGAAGCGTTAAATGACGAATTCCTGCGCTACCTGAATTTCGGAGGCTTTCCAGAAGCGGTCACCAATCAGGCCGTTCGCGAAAACCAGAATCAGTTTGTCCGCAATGACATCATCGACAAAGTCCTGCTCAAGGACCTCCCGGCGCTTTACGGCATCCAAAACATTCAAGAACTGAACAGGCTTTTCTCGTTCATCGCATACAACACCGGGCAAGAACTGAGCCTCAGCGCAGTCGCATCCAAGATGGAAATCAGCAAGCCGACGGTCAGCCGTTACATTGAGTATCTGGTGAGCGCTTTCCTGATCATGAAGGTCGGACGAGTGGACGCTTCGGCGAAATCGTTGAAGCGCGAAACGTCATTCAAGCCCTTCCTCACAAACACCTCGATGCGGTCGGCGGTGTTTTCGCCTGTGGAGGAGGCGAACAGCGATCTGATAGGCCATCTTGCGGAATCGGCGATCCTCTCGCAATGGTCGCATTCGCCGCTGCGAGGAATGCTGAAATATGCAAGGTGGGAAAAGGGCGAAATCGATCTCGTCTGCATGCAAGGGGCCGACCACAGCCCTAAATGGGCGGTCGAAATCAAGTGGAGCGACGCTATCGATCGGCCGGAGCAGAGATTTGCAGCGCTTGCCGCTTACATTCGCGACGGCCGCATCAAATCCGCATATGTTACGTCGAAGACAATTCACGGCGAAATCGAACTCGCCGGACTGCGCATTCCGCTAATCCCATCAAGCCTTTACTGCTATAGCGTCGGCAAGAATCTCGCCGAAGCAAGACGCTTTTGACGCCAGACGCCGAGATAACCCGGGATACCGTTTCAATGTCCAAATCCGTCGATTTCCTGTTCACGCCGTTCCGCATCGGAAAGCTGGCGCTGAAGAACCGTATCGTCATGGCGCCGATGACGCGGTCGTTCTCGCCCGGCAACGTCCCCGGCGACGACGTCTGCGCCTATTACCGGCGGCGGGCGGAGGGCGGCGTCGGGCTCATCCTTTCCGAGGGCGTCCATCCGAACACGACCACCGCGGACGGCACGCCGAACGTGCCGGACATCGTGACCCCGGCCGCCAAGGAAGGCTGGCGCAAGGTCGCGGCGGCGGTGAAAGCCGCCGGCGGCGTCATGGGCCTGCAGATCTGGCACGAGGGCCCTTATCGCAACCCGGCGAAGTCCCCGCATCCGGACATCCCATCCTGGTCCGCGTCCGGCCTCAAGGTTCCCGAAAAGCCGCCGATCTGGGCGCCGATGACGGACGCCGAGATCGAGACCGCGATCGAGGAGTTCGTCGCCGCGGCGAGCGCGACGAAGGAGGCGGGCTTTGACTGCGCCGAGTTCCACGGCGCGCACAGCTATCTCATCGACAGCTTCTTCTGGGACAAGACCAACCGCCGCGACGACAAATGGGGCGGCGGATGGGAAGGGCGCACGCGCATGGCGTCAGAGATCATCCGCCGTACACGGAGAAAAGTCGGCGCCGACTTCCCGCTCCTCATCCGCATCTCGCAATGGAAGCAGCAGGACTTTGCGGCGATGTCCGCCGCGACGCCGCAGGAATTCGAAAAATGGCTCGCCCCGCTCATCGACGCAGGGATCGACGCCATCCACTGTTCGCAGCGGCGCTTCTGGGAGCCGGCGTTCGACGGGTCCGACCTCAATGTCGCCGGCTGGGCGAAGAAGCTTACCGGAAAGCCGACGGTTTCCGTCGGATCGGTCGGCCTGTCGGGCGAGTTCACGGCGACCTATGGCGGCGAGGTTTCAAAGCCGGCCTCGCTCGATCGCCTCGTCGAGATGATGGAGCGCGGCGATTTCGACCTCATCGCGGTCGGGCGCGCGCTGCTGCAGGATCCTCAGTGGACGGAGAAAGTCAGGACCGGCCGCCAGGATGAGTTGAAGGAATTTTCCAAAGACGCCATCGGCGTCCTTCATTGAACCGGAGAAGCGTTTCATGATCGTCGTCCATCATCTTGAAAATTCGCGTTCGCAGCGCGTCCTTTGGCTGCTGGAGGAGCTAGCCCTCCCCTATGAGGTCAAACGCTATGAGCGCGACAAGAAGACGAACCTTGCGCCGAAGGAACTGCTGAAGGTCCATCCGACCGGCAAGTCGCCCGTCATCGAAGACGACGGGGCCGTCATCGCCGAGACCGGCGCGATCGTCGAGCACCTCATCGAGGAGCGCGGCGCCGGCCGCCTGCAACCGGCGCGCGGCACGCCGGACTGGCGGCGCTATCGCTACTGGATGCACGCCGCCGAGGGCTCCTACATGCCCCCGCTCGTCTTGACCTTGATGCTCGGCCGCATGGAGACGGCGCCGATGCCGTTCTTCGCAAAGCCGATCGCGAAAAAGCTGACTGCCGCCGTCCGCGAAGGCTATCTCGATCACACGATCGCGGGGCTGTTCGGATATCTGGACGCCGACCTCGGCAAGTCGGCGTTCCTCGCCGGCGACGCCCTCACCGGCGCCGACATCATGATGAGCTTTCCAGTTGAAGCGATGTTGCAGCGAGGTCCCGCGGCGCTGAAGACGGCGCGGGTCAAGGCCTATGTCGACAGACTGCATGCACGTCCCGCCTTCAAGCGTGCGCTGGAACGCGGCGGGCCTTACGCGTTCGCATAGGGCGTGTCTTTCTTCCGCTCATCCCCGCGAAAACGGGGAATGAGAACGGCCCGAATTGCTTGCGACGCGCTCTAACGAAAAAGGCCGCCCCCTTCGGGGCGGCCTCATTCGCAAAAACCTGAAAATCCTACTCGCTGCCTTTAAGGAGCGGCATGGGCGCTGCGTCCGCAGACGCCGGCGTCGCCGGCGTTGCGGGTTCTTTCAGCATCGGCGCTGATTCTTCCTTTTTCGCCGCGGCCTTTTTCGGCGCCGGCTTGTCGTCGAAGGCGGGCGTTTCAACCTCATCGGCGGCGAATTCCTGCCAATAGGCGGGCTGGTTCACCAACGCGCGGAAATAATCGATGTTCTGGTCGGCGACCTGCGGCGGCAGGTCGGAGCGCGCCAGGCGTTCGGCTTCGCTCATCTCGCCCTTCAGCGCGAGAACGAGCGCAAGGTTCTGACGCACGCGCGCATCGGCGCCGCGGGCGGCGACGGCTGCGCGCAGCGTCTGCTTGGCGGCGTTGAGATCGCCGTCGACCGCGTAGGACAGTCCCTTGTTGTTGAGGATCAGCGGCGAACCCGGCGCGAAAGTCAGCGCAACGTCGTATTTCATCCGCGCAAGCTTGTGCTCCTTGATCTGGTCGAGCGCGACGCCGAACGCCGACAGCGTGCGCCAGTCTTGCGGGTTCAATTCTTCCGCTTTTTCGAGGAAGCGCACCGCCTCGAAGGCGCGGCCCGCCTCGACGAGCGCGCGGCCCGCTTCGAGATTGGCGCCGTGGTGTTCGGAATTGGCGTTCGCCGCCCGCGTTATGACTTTGACCGATTCCTCGTTCGAACGGATCTTGCGCAGCGCGGCCGAATAGGCGACCGCCGCGTTCACGTCGCGCGGGTTCTGATTATAGCGCGAGCCCCAGAACGACGCCGCGGCGATCGGATCCATGTCGGACGCCGCGCCCGGATCGGTGAAGACGCCGATCTCTTTCTTGTAATCGACGCTGCGGCCGTTGGCGGTCAGCTCCTTGCCGCTCGATGCGCAGGCCGATAGCAAAGCGGCGCCGGCGAGAACGCTCGCGCGCGAGAAGGAAAGCTTGACGGCCATGGACGTAATCCTCGACATTGCGATTGGACAGACCCGATGATTGCGAAATCTCTTCAATAAAGGTTTAACTCTGCCGCGCGCGTCGCGTGTTGACGCGTTCAAAAGGTTCGTTAACGGAGCGTTTCGTGATCGGCGACGTTTTGATCGGCTATGAAAAAGCGCGATACGAGAACGCGCAGTCCGTCTTCCTCATCCGCGACAAGTCTGACGACCTGGCGCACGCGCCGGAAGCCTTGCAGGCGCTGGCGCGGTTGAACGGCTTTGCGGGCGAGGCGGGCGCCGTTCTCGCCGCGCGCGAAGGCGTCCTTCTCGGCGCGGGCGACGGACGCGACGCCTTCGCCGTGGCGGCGGGCGCTGAAAAGCTGCCCGAAGGCGACTATCGCATCGACGGGGCCAGCCCGCAGCAGTGCTTCGCCTGGTTGCTCGGCGCCTATCGCTTCAATCGCTACAAGGCCGGGAAGACGCCCGCCGCGCGGCTGATAGCGCCGGAAGGGGTCGACGCCCCTGCCGTGCGGCGCCAGGCGGATGCGGTCGGCTTCGTGCGCGATCTCGTCAATACGCCCGCCGCCGACATGGGACCCGACGCGCTGGAAGGCGAGGCGCGCGCGATCGCGTCGGCTTTCGGGGCGCGGATCGACGTCGTTAGCGGCGATGGGCTGCTGGCGAAGTCCTTCCCGCTCATTCACGCGGTCGGGCGCGCGGCCGCCGCCCTGCCGCGGCTCATCGATCTTCAATGGGGACGCAAGGACGCGCCGCGCGTCGCCCTGATCGGCAAGGGCGTCACGTTCGATTCCGGCGGTCTCGACATCAAGGGCGCGGACGGAATGGCGCTCATGAAAAAGGACATGGGCGGGGCGGCGAACGCCCTCGGCCTTGCGCGCCTTATCATGGAGGAAAAGCTCGACCTCAATCTTCGCGTGCTGATCCCGGCGGTTGAAAACGCAATCAGCGGCGACGCCTTCCGGCCCGGCGACATCATCCGCAGCCGCAAGGGTCTCACCGTCGAGATCGGGAACACGGACGCCGAAGGCCGCCTCATTCTCGCCGACGCCATGACGCTCGCCGCGGAGGCCGAGCCGCATCTGATGATCACGCTGGCGACGTTGACGGGCGCGGCGCGTGTCGCGCTGGGGCCGGAGCTGCCGCCTTTCTACTGTGATGACGAAGCGTTCGCCGCGCGGGTTCTCGGCGCCGCCGACGCCGTCAACGACCCCGTCTGGCGGATGCCGCTTTGGACGCCCTACGCGTCGTCGCTGTCGTCTTCGGTCGCCGATCTCAACAACGCGCCCGGCGGCAGTTTCGCCGGCTCGATCATCGCGGCCCTGTTCCTCAAACGGTTTGCGCCCGAAAGCGCTGTCTGGGCCCATTTCGACATTTACGCCTGGCGCGCAAAGGCCGCCCCCGGCCGCCCCATCGGCGGCGAAGCGCAGACGATTCGCGCGCTGTTCGCCGCGCTCGGCGACTGGCGCCCGGGGTAGAGCGCCGTGGGCGCTTGCCCTTTTTGAGCGAACGCGTGCAAGCACGTCTTATTGTCCAACTTTCTGGAAAAGAACGCGGGCGGCCTCAATCGTGAACTCCCATCTGGCGAACTGGCGAGACGTTATGGCGGAATCGGTCCGCGGCGACGGTCCCGACCTTTCGATGCGCCAATGGGCGATCCTGTTGACCGTTTATCTCAACCAGGGCCCGCACACCGTCCGCGCGCTGGCGCGCGATCTCAGCGTCCCGAAACCGGCGATCAGCCGCGCGCTCGACGCCCTCTCGATTCTCGGCTTCGTGCGCCGGGTGCGCGATGAAACCGACCGGCGCATCGTGCTCGTGCAGAAGACGCCGGAAGGCTCGATCTATATCGACGGTTTTGCGCGCCTCGTCGCCGATCGCATGCGCGGGCCGATGATGGGCGCCGCCGCTTACGGCTGACCGAGCCGCGGCGCCTTCGCGATTTTGATTCCTGAGAGCTTCGTCTCACCGTCTTTGAAATCGAGCGGCGCGCTGATGCGCCCGCCGCCCGCCGCCGCGAGCAGCGCAAGGCCCGCCTCAAGCGTCGCCGCCCTGTCGGGCTTCACGGCGCCGAAGATCAGCAGCGCCTCCATCAGGGCTGCGGGGTTTTCGATCGAGGCGTCGAGACGGCCGGCGGCGAAACCTTCGCCGTCGCGCGCGAGCGCGCCCGAAAGGCCGAGGCGCGCCGCGCCGATCTCGCCGTCGAGGGCGTGGATGGAAACCCCAAGCGGCTCATCCGCGACCGTCAGCGCCGCGTCGAGGCGCGCAATCGACGTTTCGCCGCGCGCGTTCTTGAAGTCGGCGCCCAGGACGCGGAAACTGATTTGGTAGGCGCCTGACGCGTCGGGCGCGACGTTGATGACGCCGCGCCCGGTCCTGACGCGCGTCTCGTCATTGACGCCTTCGAGACCCGCCGCCTCAGCCTTGAAGAGCCAGCCGTCCTTCGCCTGCTCGATGCTCGCGCGCGCGCCGTCCGCGCGGATCGTCCAGACACCTGACGGCGTTTGAAGACGCAACGAGGGAGCGGTCGAAAAGACGATGCGGCGAAGATCGACGGGCGAGGCGTGAAGATAGATCGTCTCCGCGTCGAGCCGGTATTTTCCGCGCGCGATCGAGAAAGCTTCCGCCTCGCCGCGCAGAAAAAACGGAAAGCCCCGCGCGCGCATCCGCGAATGGGTCACCGCGCCGCCGTCCGCGGCCTCGCCAGCCGCAAAGTCCGCGAACGCCGCGCGCATCGCCTGTGCGCCGGCGCGCCAGACGCCATACCAGACAAGCAGCAAAACGCCTGCGAAAAGAAAAGGCCCGTAAAGCAGCCATCGCCCGCGCGCGGTCATGCGGTCACCCGCCGGCTCTCGCCGCCGAGGGCCTCTTCGAGGCGCGCCATGAAGACCTTGCGCGGCAGGCCCGTTGGAATTGCGGGAAGAATTCTCAACGTGATGACGCCGGGGTTTTTCATCACGCCGGGATGGCGCCAGTAGAGGCCGGAATCATGGACGGCCGCCGTCACCGGCGCGTCCGCGACGAGATAGACGGCCGCTATGCCGGGGAGGAGCGGCAGGAGACCGCCGGGGGGCCCGCGGGTTCCTTCCGGAAAAATGACGATCTGATCGCCTTTGGCGAGCCTTTTGTCCGTTTCCGCGCGCAGGGCCTTGATCGCCTTCGGGCCCGCATTGCGATCGATCATGACGCCGGTCGCGCGCGCCCACCAGCCATAGACGGGGACATTGAGCAGCTCTCTCTTGAACACCATCACCGGGCGGTCGAGGATCGCGTAGAGCGCCACCGTCTCCCACATCGACTGGTGATTGGCCGCGACGATCGCCGCGCCCGAGGGAAGGTTCTCCGCGCCGACGATGCGATGGCTGACGCCGCAGATCAGTTCAAGCGCAGCGAGCGCGACACGCGACCAGATCTTGACCACGGCGCGCGCCGCATCCGGCCCGAACAGCACGGCGGGAAGGCAAAGAATTCCCAAAACCCCGGTGAGGAGCGCAAGGAACAGCGTAAAGATGTAAGAGCGCGCGGCGTTCATCGGTTTCAAGACGCAGGGCTCAAATGAGCATCGTCTTGACGCGCGCGTACAGGAATTTCGTGTATTCGGCGCCGACACGCCGCCAGGCCGCGACCGTTTGCGGCCGCCCCTCAGGACCGATCAGGCCCGACGCGACCGCGAAGGGCGTGATCGCAACGTCCGGCAGACGTTCCTCGGCCTCAACGAGCGCGCGCGGCATGTGGAACTCCGACGTCACGAGGATGAGCGATCGAAATCCGTTCGCGCGCGCCCATTCGCCAAGCTCCGTCGCGTTGCCCGTCGTCGTCTGCGCTTCGAGCCCCAGATCGACGCAGCAATCGAAGAGCGCCGGATCGCCCGGCCAGAGCGCGGCGAGTTCGGGCCGCGTCACCTCCGGATTGACGCCGGAAATCAGCAGCCGATCGCCGGCGCCGCCGCTGAGCAGCGTCATGGCCGCCGTCACGCGTTCGCCGTTGCGTCCGGTGAAGACGACGACGCCGTCCGCGCGCGGCGAGGCGCCGTTCGCCGGCGCCGGCAATTCGGCGACGAAGATAAGGAGGCCCGCCGCCCAGGCGAGCGCCGCAATCAGCAAGAGATAGAAAATCCGCTGCAAGTTCCGTCGTCTCCTGACGCCGACTAGTCGGCAGGATAGCCTTTGAGGGGCGACAGGGTCCAGCCGGTCAGTAGGTCTCGCCTAGTGTTTTCAGCACTGTCAGGCGCGCCGACACCGCCGTCACAAGACAAATCGCTATCGGCACCATCAACATCGGCAGCGCGAGCCCATAGCCGAAATCAAGGCCGGGGAGGAGAGCGCCGTCCGCGCCCTTGGGCCGCGTCGCCATGGCGAAGAGACCGATGAAAAAATAAGCGATGACCAAGCCGATCAGCGCGCCGCGCAATCCGATGACGGTGTAGCGCCGCTGCACCTGGCCCGCGATGTAGCGATCGGTCGCGCCGACAAGATGCAGGAGCGACACGACTTCGGCGTTCGCCGCAAGACCTGCGCGGCTGGCGAAAATCGCGATCGCACAGGCGGCCCCCATGATCAGCGCGAATATCGCGAAGGCGAGTATCTGGCCCGAGCGCGCCGCCGAGGCGAGCCGCGCGTTCCAATCTCCATGGTCGTCGAGCACCAGGCCCGGCGCTGCGGCCGCGAGCCGTTCGGACAAGGCGCCGAGATCGCGCCTGCCCGCATCGGTCAGCTTCAATTCGATGAGCGCCGGCACGTTCAGCGAGTCCGCGTTTCCCTTGCCGAGCCAGGGTTCAAGCAGCTTGCCGGCGTCCTTCGACGAAATGACCGTATACGAAACAACTTCAGGCGCGGCGGCGAGGATCTCGGCCGCGCGCGCCGTTCGCCCGTCGATCTCGGCGATGTCGGCGCCCTTCACCTGCACGGTCACCGACGCTTTCAAATCGGTCGTCCAGTCGCGCGCCGCCGACGCCGTCAGGATGAAAGCGGCGAGCGCGACGCAGGCGAGCGAGGAAATGACCGCAATGACCGCCGTCAACGGCGCGCCGCTCGACCCCGTTTCCGGCAGCAGCGGCGAGCGCCCCGGTTTGGGCGCCGGCGCGCCCCCGGACGCGGCGGCGCGCCGGTCGGCGACGAGCCCTTCGCGCCGCGGCTCCTCGATTGCGCCGCCGATGCCGGAGACCGAACTCATCGCGCCGCCCCCCGCACCGGCTCCTTGACGGGCCCCGAATCGTGAATGCGCCCGCCCTCGAGCCGCAGGGTCTTCTTCCCGAGCGCGTTGACGAGTTCGAGGTCGTGCGTCGCCACAATGACGGCGGCGCCGAGTTTGTTAAGCTCGACGAACAATTTCATAATTTTTTCGCCCATCAACGGATCGACATTGCCGGTCGGCTCGTCGGCGAGGATGAGATCGGGCTTCGACACGAGCGCGCGCGCAAGCGCCACGCGCTGCTTTTCTCCGCCGGATAACGTTTGCGGCTTGGCGTCCAGCCTTGAGCCGAGACCGACCCAATTTAAGAGTTCCCTTACGTCTTCCTTATATTGGTTATGATTAACGCCTGCGACTTTCATGGGCAGCGCGACGTTTTCGAAGGCGGTGAGATGGTCGAGCAGGCGGAATTCCTGAAAGACGACGCCGATGCGTCGCCTGAGGGGGGGAAGCGCCTCTCGCGGGGCCGCCGTCGCATCTTCGCCGAACAAGGCGATTCGCCCGCGCGTCGGCCGCAGCCCCAGATAAATGAGCTTCAGGAACGAGGTCTTGCCGGCCCCCGACGGGCCGGTGAGAAACCGGAATTCGCCCTCGCCCAGACCGAAATCGAGATCGCGGAGGCATTCTTGGCCGCCGTCATAGGCGAGACCGACGCCTTCGAATTTGACGATCACGACGCCTCGCTGTCCGCTCCAGCCGCTCCATGCATGGGAACGCGCGCCGAGCCAAGCCATGATTCCCGGCTGCCATGATAATCACCTGCCCCGCCTGCGCTACGCGTTATGACGTCGATGACGACCGCTTCCAGCCGGACGGCCGGTCGGTGCGCTGCGCCGAATGCACGGAAAGCTGGTTCGTGCCCGCGCCGACCCCTGTTGAAAACCTGATGGCGCTGAAACCCAAGGCGCGAAAGCCCGACGAGCCGGCGGCCGGCCGCGAGGGCCGAATCCGCTTCGACGACGCCTATGAAGAGGAAGTCGACGAGCCCTTGTTCGCCGCCGCGAAGAAGCCTGCGCGCCCGGCCGGGCCCGAGACGCGCCTCGATACGCGCACAGGCAAATCCGCCCGCGACTTCGGCGGCGAAGACGACGATGGAAACGATACGCGCAAACGCGCGGCCCCCCGCGACGAAGAACACGCCGGCCGCCGCGACGACCGCCGGCGCGACCTGGCCGATGACGGCGAAGAGCGCGCCGCGCCGCGCCCGCGTCGCAGCGCCAAGGTCGTCGATGCCGACTTTGAGGATATCGAAGGCGAGCAGGACAGGCGCGACGCCGCGCCGCTCGGCCGCGGCTTCGGCCGCAAACTCCATGACGAGCGCGAAGAGCGCGACGACCGGCGATCAACCGCGATCGCCCGTTATGAAGATCTTGAGCCGATCGCCGAGCGCGTCTTCAACGAGGAATTCTTCGCGGCGCTCCGTGTACAGCCGAAGGCGCTTGAACGCGCGATTCGCAAGGCGCGCCGCCGCGCCGAGGCGCGCAACAAAAACAGGCTGACGCCGCTGCGCGCTCTTGGATGGTCGGCCTTCGCCGGCGCCATCGCGGCGGCGGGCTTCGTCGCCTATTCCTATCGCAACGACATCGTCGCGGTGTTCCCGAGCGCGCTCGGCGCCTATCAGGCGATCGGCATCGACGCGCGTCCCTACGGCCTTGAAATCGAGGGCGTGACGCACCGCGTCGCGATGTCGCCCGGGGGCCCCGTCATCGAAATTCTGGGGCGGCTGAAAAACGCCGGCGCCAGCCCCGTCACCGCGCCCATGCTGCAGGCCGAAGCCGTCGGCGCGGACGGAAAAATCCTTTCCCTCTGGACTTTTTCCGCCCGCGAAGGCGAGGTCGGTCCCGGCGAGAGCATCGACTTTTCAACCCGCACCGCGGCGCCGGACGGCGTGCGCGAAGTGCTTCTTTCCTTCGCGCCGGCCGAAGGCGTCAAAGTCAGCGTCGGCCAGATTCTGAAATCCTCCTCCCCGGACTAGAGCTTCGGGCGATTGATAGGAATCGCCCAAGCTCTAGTTTTTCGGTGGT
>CAZNXR010000028.1:0-12234 GCA_964576815.1 uncultured Caulobacterales bacterium
CCATCGCATAGGTTTTCGACAGGGAGTTCACTTCGACGGCGATGTCTTTGGCGCCGGTTATGCGCAGGATAGAGGGCGGCGGTTCGTCGCCGAAATAGATCTCGGAATAGGCAAGGTCCGACAATATCCAGATATCGTGCTTCTTCGCGAAGGCGACAGCGTCCTTGTAGAAGTCGAGGCCGACGACCTGCGCGGTCGGGTTCGACGGATAGTTGAGCACCATCGCTGTCGGCTTCGGCGTCACATGCGCGACCGCGCGGCCCATGCCGGAAAGATAGTCTTCAGGCGTCGGCGCCGGCACGCCGCGAATGACCCCGCCCGCGATGATGAAGCCATAAGCGTGAATCGGATAAGCAGGATCGGGCGCGATGATCACATCGCCGGGCGCCGTCATCGCCTGCGCGAGATTGGCGAAGCCCTCTTTCGAGCCGAGCGTCGCGATCACTTCCGTCGCCGGATCGAGCTTGACCCCGAAACGCCGCTCGTAATAGCGGGCGATCGAACGGCGCAAGCCAGGCACGCCCTTCGACGCCGAATAGCGGTTGGTGCGCGGCTTCTGCGCCGCCTCGATCAGCTTTTCGACGATGTGCGGCGGCGTCGGCATGTCCGGATTGCCCATGCCGAAGTCGATGACGTCGCGCCCGCCGGCGCGCAGCCGCGCTTTCAGCGCATTGACTTCCTCAAACACATAAGGCGGCAGGCGCTTGATGCGGTAGAATTCTTCCGGGGACGGCATGGCTCCTGCCCGCTATTCCTTGATCGGCGGCGGCGCCGGCGGCAGGCCGCGTTCGGCGCGCGCTGCAGCGTCATCGTTGCGCAGCGCCTCGTCGAGGGCGTCGCGCTGCGGCTCGATCGCGTCGAGGCGCTCGGCGCCGGCGGCCGCGCGATCGGCCTCTATGGACTGCAAGAGCTCGGTGCGCTGAGCGTCCAGCCCGTCGCCGAGCGCTGCACGCTCCTGCGGGGCGACCGCAGCGGGCTTGACCGCCGGCTGTTCGGAAAGTTTCGGGAAGCGGGCGCCGGTTTCGGACTGCGCGTCAATTCTGGCGGCGATTTCCGGAGAAACGGGAATGCCTTTAGCGCGGTCCTCGTATTTCACGAAACCCGGCGGCGCAAACCGCGCCAGGCCGCCCGAGCAGCCTGCAACGGCGAGCGCCGCCATTAACAGGAGCGAAGCTTTTGCACCCACCGAACGGCGTCCCTATAACAGTTGAAAATCGTCAGGCACATAACCGCGAACCGACCCCATGAAGCAAGCGACCCCGCCGCAAAAATCCAACAAAAAACCGGCGAAATCAGGCCCAAACGCCGCCCCTGCGGCGGCAAAACCTGAAAAGGCCGAGATAAAGGCCGCCGCAAACGGCGCGGACGGCGGCAAGAGCCTTGTCGAGGATTTCGACGCCCTCGCCGATTATATCGCCGACATGACCGGCAAGAGCCAACAGGTCATCGGCGAGTTCTTCGTCAAGAACGCCGACGCGATGAAAGTCGCTTCGGGGCAGAAATCCGCCGACCCGCTGAATGTCGGCGAAGCGTTCCAGGAGATGATGGGCGCGCTCGCGGCGGATCCCGGAACGGTCATGCAGCGGCAATTTAATCTCTGGGGGGATTACGCCAAGCTGATGGCGACGATGAGCCGGCGCATGGCCGGCGAGGCGGTGAAGCCGGCGATCGAGCCTGAGCCGGGCGACAAGCGCTTCGCCCACACGGCCTGGCGCGAGAATCCGATGCTCGACTTCGTCAAGCAGTCCTACCTCACCTACGCCAAATGGCTGAAGTCGACCGTTCACCAGCTCGACGGCATGGACGAGCACGAAAAAAAGAAGGCGGAGTTCTACACCCAGCAATTCATCGACGCGATCGCGCCGACGAATTTCCCCGTCCTGAATCCTGAAGTCGTAGAGATGACGATCGAATCGAAGGGCGAGAATCTGCTGAAGGGCATGAAGAACCTGCTTGAGGATCTAGACCGCGGCGACGGCAACCTCGCGATCCGGCAGGCGGACCTCGATCACTTCAAGCTCGGCGTGAATGTCGCGACGACGCCCGGAAAGGTCGTCTACCAGAACGAAATCATGCAGGTCATTCAGTATGACCCGATGACGGAGACGGTCGCCAAGCGCCCCCTGCTCATTTTTCCGCCGTGGATCAACAAGTTTTACATCCTCGACCTGCAGCCCGGAAACTCCTTCATTCGCTGGATGATCGAGCAAGGCCGCACGGTGTTCGTCGTCTCGTGGGTGAACCCCGGCCCGGAACTGCGCCACAAGACCTTCATCGACTACATCAAGCAAGGCTGCTTTGAGGCGCTGGACGCGGTCAGGCGGGCGACCGGCGAGGAAGAGGTCGATGCGATCGGCTACTGCATCGGCGGCACCATGCTGTCGACGGCGCTCGCGATCATGGCCAAGCGCGGCGACCATCGGATTCGCTCCGCAACCTTCTTCACCGCCCAAGCCGATTTTAAAGAGTCGGGCGATCTCCTTCTCTTCGTCGATGACGAACAGCTCGACGCGATCGCCAAGCAGATGGATGCGGCCGGCGGCGTGCTGGAAGGGCGCGCGATGGCGACGACCTTCAACATGCTGCGGTCGAACGACCTCATCTGGTCCTTCGTCATCGATAACTACATGAAGGGCAAGGATCCGGCGAAGTTCGACCTTCTCTTCTGGAATTCCGACGCTACGCGCATGCCGAAGGACGTTCACCTCTTCTATCTGCGCGAGTTCTATCAGCATAACCGCCTCGCCAAGGGCGAGATGATCATCGACGGCGAACGCCTGGAGCTCGGCGAGGTCAACATCCCGATCTTCATGCAGGCGGGCGAAACCGATCATATCGCGCCGCATAACTCCGTTTACCGCACGGCGAGGCTGTTCGCTTCGAAGGGCAACGACAAGGTCACCTACATGCTCGCCGGGTCGGGGCACATCGCCGGCGTCGTCAATCATCCTGACAAAAAGAAATATCATCACTCGATCAATACCGGCCTGCCGGCGACGCTCGGCGAATGGAAGGACGGCGCGGCGCGCCATCCGGGATCGTGGTGGCCTTACTGGATCGAATGGTTGAACGGCGTATCGCCGGGCGCGGTTGCGGCGCGCCGGCCGGGCGACGGCGACCTGAGGCCGATCGAGGATGCGCCTGGCGGCTACGTCAAGGTGAAGTCCTGACGCTTAACCGAAATTGATCGCCGTCTTCAGCGACAGGCTGGCCGCGAGCGCGTCGAGCCGGCGCTTCGCCGTCTCGTCCATCAAAGGCCTTAGCGGCGACGGCGCCGTGAATTGCAGGCGTTCGCCTTCCGGCGCCAGTCGGCAAGCCTCGATCGCCTTCGGCGCTTTCGGGGCGAAGGCGCTCGCAAAGCGGAGCGCCAGCCCGATCTGCGTCGCGCGGCGGCGATCCTCCTCCGACATCATCGCGAGAATCGCGGCCTCAGGGAAAGCCTCGTTGGCGCCTTCGTGCCGGCAGAACAGCGACAGCGCGATCGCCGCGCGTTCGGAATGCGCGATGCCGTAGAACGGCGCTCGCAGCGCAGTATCGAACGCCTGAATGCCGCGAAGATCTGGATGAAAATAGGCGCCGGTGTCAGTCATCAAACAGGCCGCGTGACGCAGGCGCCGCTGCGCCGGCGTTTCGTCGCGAAAGAGCCCGTCGGTCAGCACGGCTACCGCCTCGCCCATGCGCGTCATCGGCGAAACCCGGCGGCCGAGATAACGCGCCCCTGCGATAAGCGGGTCGGCGCGCCGCACCTCTTCGGGCAAGGCGTCGTAGAGCAATCCTTCGCGCAAACCTCCCGCCGACACGATCATGCGTTCGCACTCGGCCTCGATCATCAGGACCTTCAACACCAGCGCGGCGAAGGGCAGCGTATCGATGCGCTTCGACGACACGCCGGGCGTCTCCTCAAGCGATGACCGGCTTTGGCGCGCGACGAGGTCGCAGGCCTCGATTATCTGGCGCGCGGGAACTTCATAGTGATGCAACACGGACAGCGGGTGCCTGCGGACCTGCATGTTGATGCGCGCGATCGCGCGCCAGGCGCCGCCCACGGCGTAAAGCGTCGGCGTCTTCTTGCGTTTGATCCATGAGACGCCGGCGATCGCCTGCTCGGCCTCCTTCATGGCCGCGCGCAGATCGCCCTTGCTGTGCTTCATCAACCGGAACGGACCGATCGACAGGCTGACGGCCTCGCGGATGTCGCCCTCGACAAGGCGGATCAGCTCAAGGCTTCCCCCGCCCATATCCCCGACCAGCCCCGTCGCTCCCGGTTCGAAGGAGATCACGCCAAGACCTGACAGGCGCGCTTCCTCCGCCCCCGGAATAACCTCGACGTTCAGACCAATCCGCTCAACCGACTTGACGAAGTCTCGGCCGTTCTTCGCTTCACGCACCGCGGCGGTTGCGACGACGCGCGTCGGCGGGTCTCCATGAAGCGCCAAGAGCGTCTTGAACCGCTCCAGAATCAACAGAGCGCTTTCGACCGCCGCCGCGTTTAGCGCGCCGCCGTCCTCCATGTCGCGGCCGAGGCCGCACAGCGCCTTTTCATTGCAGATCGGAAACGGCGCGCGGCGCGGACCGTCATATATGACGAGGCGGACGGAATTCGATCCGATGTCGATGATCGCCCATCGGCCTTCGTCGTCTGTCGCCGCAAATCCTGACGCCATGAGACCCGGTTGCCGGAATCGCCCGCCGCTGTCGAGTCTCGCGCCCGTCAGCCCCGCCAGACAAGCGCCCGGGGCGCGTTATACTTCAACGCGTCGCCGCGTCCCGACAGGCTCGGATTGGTCATCATGAAGCTGTGCACGTTAAACAGCGGACCGTCGCCCTCCGGCTCCGCGCGCCGATAGACCCCGTCAGAGCCGAGGAACCAGGACTGCGCCTCGTCATTAAGGTTCGCCACCATGATCTGATCGAGCACTTGATTGTGGACCGTATCGTTCTGGATCGGACACAAGACTTCGACGCGCCGGTCGAGATTGCGCGGCATCATATCAGCGGATGAGATGAAAACCTTGGCCCCGTCATGCGGCAGCGCGGCTCCTGCGCCGAAGCAATAGACGCGTGCATGCTCAAGGAACCGTCCAATGATGCTCTTGACCCGGATGTTCTCAGATAAACCCTTGACGCCGGGTCTCAGGCAGCAGACGCCGCGAACGACGAGGTCGATATCGACGCCCGCCTGGCTCGCTTCGTACAGCTTATCGATCATCGCGCCGTCGACCAGCGCGTTGACCTTCGCCCAGATGGTCGCCGGCCTCCCTGCCCTCGCATGCGCGATCTCTTCGTCGATCAATTCGACGAGGCGCTCGCGCATCATGATGGGCGCAACGGCGAATTTCTCGAAGGAGTGCGGGCGGGCGTATCCGGTCACGAAGTTGAATACTTTCGCGACATCGCGCCCGATCGCGGGGTCGCAGGTGAATAGCGACAGATCAGTGTAAATCCGCGCCGTCACCGGGTGATAATTGCCGGTCGCGACGTGGACATAGGTGCGCAGCGACGTTCCTTCCTGTCGCGCCACAAACGACAGCTTCGCGTGCGTCTTGTACTCGACGAAGCCGTAAACGACGTTGACCCCGGCGCGTTCCAGCGCGCGCGCCCATTTGATGTTCGCCTCCTCGTCGAACCGCGCTTTCAACTCGACCAGCGCGGTGACGTTTTTTCCCGCCTCCGCCGCGTCGATAAGCGCCTCGACGATCGGCGACTGCTTCGACGTGCGATAAAGCGTCTGCTTGATGGCGACGACATTCGGGTCGGCCGCCGCCTGCTTGAGGAACTGCACGACGACGTCAAACGATTCGTACGGGTGATGAACGATGAAGTCCTTGGCGCGGATCGCGGAGAAGCAATCCCCGCGATGCTCGCGAATGCGCTCCGGGAATCGGGGGTCGAACGGTGGAAACAGCAAGTCAGCCCGCTCCTGCGGGATCAGCTCGTTGGTCTGCGCCAGGCCGAGAATGCCGTCGACGACGACGATGTCCTGCGACTGGGCGCGAAGCTTCTCGGTCATCAGGTCGCGCATATGCTGCGGCGTCGATGCGTCGATCTTCAGCCGGATGACGTCGCCGCGCCGGCGGCGCTTCAACATGCTTTCAAAGACCTGCACGAGGTCTTCGGCTTCTTCCTCGACTTCGACATCGGAGTCGCGAACGACGCGAAACGCGCCGTGCCCCGCAAGCGTCGCCGACGGGAAAATGTGACCGATGAAATGCGTGATGATCCGTTCAAGCGCGATATAGCGCACGATGTTCTTGCGCTCGTCCCCGCCGAGGCCCTGCGGCAGACGAATGAAGCGCGCGATCTTGTTCGGCAGCGGCAGCAGCGTCGTCAGCGCCGTATCGTCTTGCCGTTTCAGGTCGAGACAAAGGACGAAACCGAGATTGGGAATGAACGGAAATGGGTGCGCCGGATCAAGCGCGATCGGCGTCAGCACCGGGAAGATATTGTTGATGAACTCCTGCTCAAGCCATTCGATCTCGGCTGGATTGAGGTCGTCCGCCGACAGGATCTCAACGCCGTTCGACCTGAGGAGCGGCACGATCAGGCGCCAGCATTCCTGTTGCCGCGCCATGAGCTTCGACGCCTCGGCGTTGATCTGGGTCAGCTGCTCTTGCGCGGTGAGACCTTCCTGGCTCAGCGCGCTGACGCCTTCGCGCACCTGCCCGCGCAGGCCAGCGACGCGCACCATGAAGAACTCGTCGAGATTGTTGGCGGAGATTGAAAGAAACCGCAGGCGTTCGAGCAACGGATGGGCTTCGTTGAACGCCTCGTCGAGAACGCGAAGATTAAAGGCGAGCCACGACAATTCCCGATTAATGAATCGTTGCGGGGAGGTGCGCAGCGCAGCCTCCTCCTCACTGAGCGGGGTTCCGCTCAAAGCGCCCGTCGTCCCGTCGTCCGCGCCGGCCATTCTTTTCGATGCTCCTCCGTCCCTAATTATGCCGGGCGAGGCTCTTCCGAAAGGTTAGCGATGACGGTTTTGGCGAGTTTCAGGCCGATCGGCGCGCCTTCGGCGATCGAGGCGGCGTCGAGGGCCGCCACGAACGCCCCGGCGGCGGCGCAAGTCCGCGGCAGCCGGGCGCTCGCGTAGGCCGCAAGCTCCGGCGAGGCGCGCAGCTGGCGATCCTTGAAGAGTTTCTGGATTACCGCCTGCAACAGTGCGTCGTCGGGTTCGACGAGATCGATCCGCGTGGCGGCGGAGAGGCGCGACCGAAGATCGCGCAATCCTTGCGCCCAATCGGCCGGCTCGCCGCGACCGGCGAGCGCCAGCCCTTCGCCCTTCTCGCGCGCTTCTTCGATCAGCGACAGCAGCGCGCGCGGTTCGGCGAGGGCGTGGGCATCGTCGAAGAAACGAAGACCCGGGCCCGCTTCATCGGCGAGAATGTGCAGGAGATGGCTTTTGCCGGATGCAGGCGGTCCGGCGATGACCAGGAGCGGCTCAGCCGAGGCGCGCCAGCGATCCAGCGTTGCGAGCGCATGCTCGTTCGCCGATGAGACGACGAAGTCTCGGCGCTTGCGGCTGGGGGCCGGCGGTTCAAGGCCGAGCGCAATCTGGCGCGCAGCCTCGGCCGTCACTGATCGCCCTTAAGCGGTTCGCCTGCGAATGGATCCTCGATTGTCTGGCTGGCTGGAACGGGCCCGTCGGGATCGGTCAGAAGCTCGCCCTCGGCCCCGAAAAGCCCGCGGCCGCCGCTGCGCAGGAAACGCCGCCCGCGATATTTGCCGGCGACGGCGGGCGTTGCGAGGAACCAGCGCTCGCCTGTTTCCGACCAGAAAACGACGCCCTGATTTTCCATCGCGACCTGCACTTTCGCCGGATCGCCGAAAACCCGCATGTTCATTTCCGCACCGCGCCGCGAGAGCGCCGACACCTGAACGGCGCCGACAAGCGGCGTCGCGATCAGGGCGCCGCGAATTTTCGACCAATCCTCAAGCCGGTCGAAAAACGCCGACACCGGCAACACCGCCTCCTTCGAATGATCGATCAGCGTCTTGGATTTCCAGCCGCTCGAATAACGCGTGATCGCGGATTCGATCGCGCGCTCGGCAAGGCCCGGAAAATTGCCGGCGGGCGACGTCAGCGTCGTTTGAGCGAGCACCTCGCCGACCCTCGTCGCAAAATCCTGATCTTCGGCGGCGTAGCTGAAAGTCTGGCTCTGCGCGCCGTCGGTTTCAACCTCCGCGTCATGGCCGAGAATGTCTTCGGGCGACGCCTTTCCGGTTTCGCGATAGGCGTTGAGCAACCGCACGCTCAGCTGGTTCTCCGCGTCTTTCCGGACAAGCCGCGCATGGGCGACGATCACCTGGCTGACATTATAGCGCGCCGCGATGACGGAGAGCGCAGCCGCATTGAGATCGAGCGCCTGACGCGCGGTGATCGACCCGCTGTCTTCGAGATCGCCGAGCGGCGCCTGCATCGGCGTCAATTCGTGCGTGAGCGGCCGCAACTTCCACGCAGCCATCCAGGGATTGTTGCTCTCCCAGAGATAAACGCCGGCGTCGGTCTGCAGCACGGGCAACACCAGCGCGACGCGCGTCTGCGCTTCGCTGTAGGGAATTTTCGACTGCTTCAGCAGGCGGCGCACCGCATCCGGCTTGAACCGGTATGTGATATAGGCGCGGTAGCTCGTCGATGAGGCTTTTTCATTATAAACTTCAAAGCCCGACTCAAGCGCCTCAAGAGCGCCGGAAGAAAGGGCGATGGGCGATTTGCCCGACGGGTCGCCTTCGGCCGCGGCAGGGCGCCCCGCCGCGAGCCCGGGAAGAAACTGCCAGTCGGCTTCGGTCGTCAGGCGGCGAAGGAGGAGATCCATCGCCCGGCGCCGCCCGGCCGCCTGGGCCGCTTCCTTGGCGTCGGTCGCGCTGTCGCCGTTCGCCTGAACAGGCACCCGGGCGACGATGAAGACATCCTCCCCGGCGGCGAGGGCGTGGCCCGTCAGGGCCGCGGCGACGAGCAGCGCAGCGGCGATAAGCCTTTGAATTCTCATGGAAATTTCTCTCAACTGACAATCAGCCCCGGACTTGCCCGGAAATCGGGCGTTCTTTATAGCCGCGCCCGCGAAGGCGCGCATCCCCCGGCGATCTTTCAGGAACTCGCCTTGTTGCCTCGCCCGGGCGGTCGGCGCCATGAGGGGACCATGAGCGATGCATACCGGAAAGCCGGGGTCGATATCGACGCGGGCGAGCGCCTTGTTTCGGCGATCTCGCCGCTGGCGAGGGCGACGGCGCGCGCCGGCGCCGATGCGCTGCTCGGCGGCTTTGGCGGCGTTTTTGACCTGAAGGCCGCGGGCTTTCGCGACCCCCTCCTCGTTTCGGGCACGGACGGCGTCGGCACCAAGCTGAAGATCGCGTTTGAAACCGGACGCCATGACACGATCGGGATCGACCTAGTCGCGATGTGCGTCAACGACGTCCTCGCGCAGGGCGCCGAACCACTTTTCTTCCTCGACTATTTCGCGACTGGGAAACTGCGCGAAGGCGTCGCGGCGGAAGTGATCGCCGGCGTCGCGAAGGGTTGCCTTGAATCGGGGTGCGCGCTGATCGGCGGCGAGACGGCGGAGATGCCCGGCATGTACGCCGAGGGCGAATACGACCTCGCAGGCTTCTGCGTCGGCGCCGTCGAGCGCGCCGACCTGTTGCCGCGCGCTTGCAAGCCGGGCGACGTGCTGATCGGCCTTCCCTCCTCCGGCCCGCATTCGAACGGCTATTCGCTAATCCGCAAGATCGTTAAGGACGAAGGCTTATCTTATACGGGCCCCGCGCCGTTCGACGCCGACCGGACGCTGGGCGAGGCGTTGCTCGCGCCGACGCGCCTTTACGTGAAGCCGCTTCTGCCGCTGTTGAAAGACCCCGCCATTCGCGGCTTTGCGCATATCACCGGCGGCGGCCTCACCGACAATGTGCCGCGCGTCTTCGACGAGAGCCTTGCAGCGCGGTTCGATGACGCCGCGCTCGCCTTTCCGCCGCTTTTCGACTGGCTCGCCCGCGCCGGCCGGCTTTCGCAGGACGAGATGCGGCGCACCTTCAATTGCGGCGTCGGCGGCGTGCTTGTCGTCGATCGGGCGGAAGCAGGCCGCCTGATAACGGCGCTCAAAAGCGCCGGCGAACAGCCTCGCCTGATCGGCGACCTAGTCGGGGCCTGAAGCGATGGCGCGCAAAAAGCTCGGCGTCCTGATCTCCGGGCGCGGCTCCAACATGCAGGCGCTCATTGAGGCCGCGCGCGCACCCAATTACCCGGCCGAGATCGCCGTCGTAATCTCCGACACCCCGGGCGCCGCCGGGCTTGTCCGCGCCAAGGAAGCCGGCGTTCCGGCCGTGACCATCGACCACAGGAGTTTCGGCAAAGGCGCTGGAGCAAAGAGACTTTTTGAGGCGGCGCTTCACCGTGCGCTTGAAGAGGGGAGCGTCGATATAGTCTGTCTTGCCGGCTTCATGCGGCTTCTCTCGGCGGACCTTGTCGGGCGCTGGTACGGACGGCTCGTCAATATTCACCCTTCCCTTCTGCCCGCTTTCAAGGGCCTCGATGTCCATGCGGCGATGCTCGCCGCGGGCGTCAGGATCGCCGGTTGCACCGTTCATTATGTCAGCGCCGAGATGGATGCAGGGCCGATCATTGGACAGGCCGGCGTGCCGGTTCTCGCCGGCGATACGGCCGACAGCCTCGCGGCGCGCATCCTGGCGGCCGAGCACCGGCTTTATCCCGAATGCGTCCGGCGCGTGGCGCTCGGGCAAGCGCCGATCGTTAACGGCGTCGTCGCCCTCACTGGCGAGGCCGGCGGCGCGCTTTTCAACCCGCCGCTGCGTTGAAGCGTTCGGCGAAGGCGCGCACGCGCGCCGCATTGGCGCCGAGATCGGAGCCGCCGACACGCGACTTCGACCGCACATCGATCCGTGTACCGCCTTCCGCGCGCGGGCTGAGGCGGACGATGAAGTCATCCTTGAAGCCGAACCATTGCGAGGTGTGAACGGCCTCGATCCGCCAGCCGGCGCCGGGCTCGTCGCCCGCTGGCCCTTCGGCGAGGATTTCCATCTTCATGGCGGCGATCGCCGCGCGCGCCTTGTCGCGCGCCGTTTCAAGCGCGTCGTCGGTCAGGATCGGCTGAATGTCGGGGAACGCCTTGCGCTGCGCCTCGGCGACGGTGAGCCCCTCCGTAGACTGAGGAACGGGATCGGCGCCGCGATAGTCCGCCGGGTTCTTGCGCGGCAGTTCCGCCGCCGCGATGATCGCCGGGGGATCGTCGAAATCCGTCGTCACCTCGTGGATGAAGGGGTTCGCCTGAAACGCCGCGCGCATTTTCAGCGGGACGGACAGCGACCCGCCGGCGAGAAGCGCCGCGACAAGCGCAAAGAGCCCGACCTGAACGAGCTTCTTGGCGAAGGCGAGCAAGGCGCCGGCGACGGCGAGCCCTGCCGCCAGAAGGATGGGCGGGACGGGAAGGCCCGGGATCGTTTCCGGCGACGACACCTGGCGGATGAGGGAAAGGCCGACGCTCCAGTCCCAGAGGCCAAGGCGCGAACCCGGCCCTGCAAGCCCGATCGCCAGCGCGCAGCCGAGCGCCAGAAGTCCGAGAAAACCGACAATCCGTCCGATCATGGTGCGCCCCTTCGCCGATCGCTCTCCTTATAGGCGATGCGCCGCGGGGCCGCCATCGTCGGCGAAGGCCGGTTGCATTACGCAGCAGCTCTTCCCATGTGACGCGAAACGAAAGGTCCCGCCATGGCGCGCCCTGTCACCATCATCCTCAAGCACGATCTCGGTGTCCCCGAAGCCTCGCGCCGTATGCGCTCCGGCTTCGAGCGCATCCGCCAGAGCCTTTCGGGCGGCATGATGTTCCGCTTCGAGGAAAACTGGGCGAGCGACACCAAGCTCACCTTCACCGCGAAGGGCCTCGGTCAGACGATCACCGGCGCCGTCGATGTCTTCCCGCAGCATGTGCGCATCGAAGCGACGCTGCCGTCGATCCTCGCCTCGCTCGCCGAAATCATCACCGGGCGCGTCGAGAAGGAAGGTCAGATCCTACTGGAGAAGAAGTAGCCGGCCGACCACCTTGCTCCCACTCATTCCCGCGCAGGCGGGAATGAGTGGGGATGGAGGGGTCTGCATGCGCCGCGGATCAAGCCGCGCATGGCGCCCTGCGGCGCCTGAAAAGGCGCCTTTTGGGTTCGTCTCCTCTCTGAACGTCTGAGCGTTTCCGCGGCCTCCAGCCCGAAACTACGTATTTTGGCTGGATGAAA